>NZ_PIGG01000022.1:77500-80813 GCF_002924445.1 Minwuia thermotolerans | reverse complement strand
ACTTGTGAAGAGGGAATGATGCGATTGTGGATTTGATGGTTTTGCTGGCCTGGCGGCGACCTACTCTTCCACGGCTTGAGCCGGAGTACCATCGGCGCGGCGGGTCTTTACGGCCGAGTTCGGGATGGGATCGGGTGTTTTCCCCGCGCTATGGCCACCAGGCCAGCGAAGCCATCGGGCTGTGCCGATGTCGTTGTGCTGACGTTTCTGTGCTGCTGTTCTTGTGCTGCTGAGAGAGCGTGATCTCCTTCGTTGCGGCGGGTTCGACGCCGGTTTCCGGTTGGGCTTCGGCCTTTCGGCCTGCGCCTGCGCCCGGTTCCGGGGCCGTCGATCGCTGGGCATGGGCGGAGAAGTTGATCGGAGTATCTATCGAGATCGATCGAACGATTAGTACGGCTCGGCTTCACACATTGCTGCGCTTCCACGTGCCGCCTATCGACGTGGTGGTCTTCCACGGTTCTCGAGGGAAGCCTGGTTTCGAGGCTGGTTTCCCGCTTAGATGCTTTCAGCGGTTATCCTTCCCGCACTTAGCTACCCGGCTGTGCCGCTGGCGCGACAACCGGTCCACCAGAGGTGCGTCCATTCCGGTCCTCTCGTACTAGGAACAGATCCTCTCAAGCTTCCTACACCCACGGCAGATAGGGACCGAACTGTCTCACGACGTTCTAAACCCAGCTCACGTACCACTTTAATCGGCGAACAGCCGAACCCTTGGGACCTGCTCCAGCCCCAGGATGTGATGAGCCGACATCGAGGTGCCAAACACTGCCGTCGATATGGACTCTTGGGCAGTATCAGCCTGTTATCCCCGGCGTACCTTTTATCCGTTGAGCGATGGCCCTTCCACACGGGACCACCGGATCACTATGGCCGACTTTCGTCTCTGCTCGACTTGTCTGTCTTGCAGTCAGGCAGGCTTATGCCATTGCACTCGACGACCGATTTCCGACCGGCCTGAGCCCACCTTCGCACGCCTCCGTTACTCTTTGGGAGGCGACCGCCCCAGTCAAACTACCCGCCATGCAGGGTCCCGGACCCGGATCACGGGCCGCGGTTAGACACCAAGAGCCAAAAGGGTGGTATTTCAAGGTTGGCTCCCCGACGGCTGGCGCCGCCGGTTCAAAGCCTCCCACCTATCCTGCACATTCGATTCCTGATGCCACTGCAAAGCTGTAGTAAAGGTGCACGGGGTCTTTCCGTCTGACCGCGGGTACTCCGCATCTTCACGGAGAGTTCAATTTCACTGAGTCGACGCTGGAGACAGTGGGGAAGTCGTTACGCCATTCGTGCAGGTCGGAACTTACCCGACAAGGAATTTCGCTACCTTAGGACCGTTATAGTTACGGCCGCCGTTTACCGGGGCTTCGATTCGAAGCTTGCACCTCTCCTCTTAACCTTCCGGCACCGGGCAGGCGTCAGACCCTATACGTCGCCTTCATGGCTTCGCAGAGCCCTATGTTTTTAGTAAACAGTCGCTACCCCCTGGCCTGTGCCCCCCACGCCTGGTTGCCCAGACATGGGGCCTCCTTCTCCCGAAGTTACGGAGGCAATTTGCCGAGTTCCTTCAGCGTCGTTCTCTCAAGCGCCTGGGTATGCTCAACCAGTCCACCTGTGTCGGTTTAGGGTACGGTCTCAATGGTGGTGCTGTTTCCTGGAACCCGTCCACAGCCATGGCAATCCGATAAGCCATGACACGATTTCGGATCCGTCACATCCACCCGGCTCAGGAATATTCACCTGATTCCCATCGACTACGCCTTTCGGCCTCGTCTTAGGGGCCGGCTCACCCTCGGCGGATTAGCCTTGCCGAGGAACCCTTGGACTTTCGGCGCGAGTGTTTCTCACACTCGTCTCGTTACTCATGTCAGCATTCGCACTTCCGATACCTCCAGCACCCCTTGCAGGGCACCTTCATCGGCCTACGGAACGCTCCGCTACCACGCATGCAGAACATGCGTCCGCAGCTTCGGTACACGTCTTGAGCCCCGGTACATCTTCGGCGCAGGACAGCTTAGATTTAGACCAGTGAGCTGTTACGCTTTCTTTAAAGGATGGCTGCTTCTAAGCCAACCTCCTGGTTGTCATGGCCGTCCCACATCCTTTCCCACTTAGACGTGATTTGGGGACCTTAGCTGGCGGTCTGGGCTGTTTCCCTTTCGACGACGGACCTTAGCACCCGCCGTCTGTCTGCCGCGCTGTGCTCTGCGGTATTCGGAGTTTGGTTAGGTTTGGTAAGGCTCGCGCCCCCCTAGCCCATCCAGTGCTCTACCCCCGCAGGCAATCACGCGACGCGCTACCTAAATAGCTTTCGCGGAGAACCAGCTATTTCCGAGTTTGCTTGGCCTTTCACCCCTAGCCACAAGTCATCCAGCAGCTTTTCAACGCTCTCTGGTTCGGTCCTTCAGTGCGTGTTACCGCACCTTCAACCTGCTCATGGCTAGATCACTCGGTTTCGGGTCTGATCCGACAGACTATGCGCCCTGTTCAGACTCGCTTTCGCTTCGCCTACACCTTGCGGCTTAAGCTCGCCTGCCAGACCAACTCGCTGACCCATTATGCAAAAGGTACGCGGTCACCCCCCGAAGGAGGCTCCCACTGCTTGTAGGCGTTCGGTTTCAGGTCTCTTTCACTCCCCTCATCGGGGTGCTTTTCACCTTTCCCTCACGGTACTTGTTCACTATCGGTCGCATGGGAGTACTTAGGCTTGGAGGGTGGTCCCCCCATGTTCAGACAGGGTTTCACGTGCCCCGCCCTACTCAAGTCCGATCGGTCGCTGACCCGTACGGGACTGTCACCCGCTATGGTCCGACTTTCCAGAAGATTCCGGTTCGCTTCCGATCGGCACTGGCCTGGTCCCCGTTCGCTCGCCACTACTAGGGGAGTCTCTGTTGATGTCCTTTCCTCCGGCTACTGAGATGTTTCAGTTCGCCGGGTTCGCCTCCCGACCCTATGTATTCAGATCGGGATATCCATAAATGGATGGGTTTCCCCATTCGGAGATCCCCGGATCAAAGCCTGCTCACGGCTCCCCGGGGCTTATCGCAGCGTGCCACGTCCTTCATCGCCTCCATGCGCCAAGGCATCCGCCAAACGCCCTTCAGACACTCGAGAGATATCCGTTCAACTCTCCACCCATGCTCAGGGAACGACGGTCCCGAAGGACCGTCCCGCCCGTCGCCACGGGAGATCACGGTATTTCTCATTTCAGCTTGCATCTCGAACGCGGCGCCATCGCCGCCAGGCGGCCATGGGACGCCTTCCGCCAGAACCGGGGGCCGAAGCCCCTTCGCCATGCCGGAACGCGTCGCGCGTT
>NZ_PIGG01000022.1:0-72500 GCF_002924445.1 Minwuia thermotolerans | reverse complement strand
CAGGCCGATTTCGTCGCCATGCCGATGCGGGGCACCCAGTACGCCAGTCAGATGCCGACCGGCTGGGAGAGTGACGAGACCCCGGAACAGTCCGACGACGATGCCGAACCGGCGATGATCTTCGATGACGAATCGGAGCCGGAGGACCAACCTGCCGGCCCATGACTGAAAAGGCGGACGTGGTGGTGGTCGGTGCGGGCGTGATCGGCCTGGCGGCGGCGCGCGCCTTCGCGCTGGCGGGACGCGAGGTCATCGTCATCGAGCGCGAGGGCCATGTCGGCGAGGGCACCAGCTCGCGCAATTCCGAAGTGATCCACGCCGGCATCTACTATCCGAAGGACAGTCTGAAGGCGCGCGCCTGCGTCGCCGGCAAGCATGCGCTGTACGACTATTGCGCCGGGCACGGCGTCCCTCACCGGCGCTGCGGCAAGCTGATCGTGGCAAGCGGCTCCGAGCAGCTCGAAGAACTGCGCGCGCTCCGCGCCAGGGGCGCAGCCAACGGCGTCGGCGATCTGCGGCTGCTCGACCGCGAGGAAATGCTGGCGCTGGAGCCGGATCTTAACGGTGTCGCGGCCCTCCTTTCCCCTTCCACGGGAATCATCGACAGCCACGCCTACATGCTGGCGCTGCAGGGCGACGCCGAGGCCGCAGGGGCGATGATCGCCTTTCTGACGCCCGTTCTCGCCGTCGAGGCGGGCGAGGCCGACCCGGTCATCGAGACCGGCGGCGCGCAGCCCATGCGGCTGGCCTGCCGGACGCTGGTCAATGCCGCGGGCCTGGCCGCGCCGGTCATCGCCGACCTGGCCGACGGCCGCCGCCGCCGCCGCTTCTACGCCAAGGGCAACTATTACACCCTGGCCGGCCGCTGCCCGTTCTCGCGCCTGATCTATCCGGTCCCGGAACCGGGCGGCCTGGGGGTCCACCTGACCATCGACATGGCCGGTGAGGCGCGCTTCGGACCCGACGTCGAGTGGCTGACCGGGGACGATCCGGACGCCATCGACTACCGGGTCGATCCGGCCCGCGCCGAGCGCTTTCACGACGCCATCCGCCGCTACTGGCCGGGCCTGCCCGAGGATGCGCTGCAGCCCGGCTACAGCGGCGTGCGCCCGAAGCTCTCCGGCCCCGGCGAACCGGCCGCGGACTTCGTGGTGGAAGGCCCCCGGGAACACGGCGTCCCGGGCCTGGTCAACATGCTGGGCATCGAGAGCCCGGGCCTCACGGCCTCGCTGGCCCTCGCGGACCTGGCGATGACGGCGGCCGGCCGGACGGGCTGACGGGACCGGACGGCAAGTCGGTCAGACTTCCCCGCCCGCCGGGTCCTGCCGCTTCGCCGAGATCGCCGCCAGCGCCCGCGCCTGTTCCGTGACATCGATCGGCATGGCGGAGGCGATCTCCAGCTCCCGGGCCTCGAGCGCCTGAAGACCCTGCCGCGCCACCGCCTCCAGCAGCACGGCGTCGCGGCGGTGTATCAGATGCTCGATCTGCGGCCGGAACAGCACGAGCAGCGCCCGCAGCCAGCGGTCGACGTCGGGGGACGGTCCCGCGCCAGCGGGCCGGAAGCGGTCCAGCATGGCAATCACGTCGTCGCCGGCGCAAAGCGCCTCCCCGGTCACCCAGCGGTTGGTGGTGAACAGATGGCTGGGCCTGCCGCGCCGGTCGACCGCAAGCGCGACGAGGTGCGAGACCGATCCCCGCCCTCCGGGCCACGGCGTGGCCTCGTCCGGAACCAGCGGGCGGACGCCCGCCGGCATGCCCGGCGCGCGCAGGAAGGTATGGAAGTGGCCGAGGTCGCCCGGCGCACCGTCGTGACGGTGGAAATAGTATTGCGCGTGGCTCTCGGGATCGTGGGCATCGCCCTCGGGCAGCCGACGCCAGTCCGCCGGCGTGGGCCCGTCGTCGCCCAACAGCAATCCGGCGACGCCACCGGGCCGGCCGCGGTGACGCGCCTCGATGGCGACGACCGTTCTCGCGGCCGCATTCATCGCCGCCAGCCGCGACGCCCCGGCCCCGGCGGCCGGATTCGCCGTGCTCGCCCGGAAGATGTATCGCCAAGGGTCCTTCATCGGGGCTATTCTCCGCCCGCCGGATCGGAACGGAAGATGCCGGATGCAGACCCCGGCAAGGAAGCCCATAAATTCACCAGATTGCCCAAATTTACGGCATTTCATTTGACAAAAATTCAGTCAGTTTGCTAACTTGTTGAAATTATTAGGGTAATTTCCACCATTCGGATGGCACGCGGTGTGCTAATCCGGCTTAGGCTGTGCCGTGGCATCAGCGTGGGGAAATCTGACGACAGGAGGGTGTCAGTACGCGGCGATGAAGAAAATCGAAGCTGTCATCAAACCGTTCAAGCTCGACGAGGTGAAGGAAGCCCTTCACGAGGTCGGTCTTCAGGGCATCACCGTGACCGAGGCCAAGGGCTTCGGGCGCCAGAAGGGCCACACCGAACTCTATCGCGGCGCCGAATATGTCGTCGACTTTCTGCCGAAGGTGAAGGTCGAGGTGGTGCTGGACGACGACATGGTCGAGCGCGCGCTGGAAGCCATCCAGCAGGCGGCCCGCACCGGGCGGATCGGCGACGGAAAGATCTTCGTTTCCACCGTGGACGAGGTGATCCGCATCCGGACCGGCGAGAAGGGCTCGGACGCGGTCTGAGGACCGTGATCAATTCCGGGCGCCGCGGCCCGCCGCAGCGCTCTGTGCAATCTGTGAAAGGACAGGGAATCAAACATGTCTGACGACATCAACAAGGTCATGAGCCGGATCAACTCCGACGAGGTCAAGTACGTGGATCTCCGGTTCACCGACCCGCGGGGCAAGTGGCAGCATCTGACGATGGACGCCGACGTGTTCCCCGAGGATTTCTTCGAGGAAGGCGTGATGTTCGACGGCTCCTCGATTGCGGGC
This sequence comes from Minwuia thermotolerans, assembly GCF_002924445.1. Lineage (NCBI taxonomy): Bacteria > Pseudomonadati > Pseudomonadota > Alphaproteobacteria > Minwuiales > Minwuiaceae > Minwuia > Minwuia thermotolerans. The sequence goes on along the minus strand of NZ_PIGG01000022.1, from coordinate 69,587 downwards.
TGGAAGGCGATCAACGAATCCGACATGGCTCTGCTGCCGGATCCGACCTCGGCGGTGATGGACCCGTTCATGGCGCAGCCGACGCTGATCCTGTTCTGCGACATCAACGAGCCGTCGACGGGCGAAGGCTACAGCCGCGACCCGCGCACCACCGCCAAGCGCGCCTCCGAGTACATGAAGTACGCCGGCGTCGGCGACGCGGCCTATTTCGGTCCCGAGGCCGAGTTCTTCCTGTTCGACGACGTCCGCTTCGACGTGAAGATGAACCACACCTTCTTCCGTATCGATGACCAGGAAGGCCCATACAATTCGGGCACCGAGTTCGAGGCCGGCAACATGGGCCATCGGCCGGGGGTCAAGGGCGGCTACTTCCCCGTGCCGCCGGTCGACGCGGGCCAGGATATCCGTTCCGAGATGCTCGCCGTCATGCGCGAAATGGGCCTGAACACCGACAAGCACCATCACGAGGTGGCGCCCTCGCAGCATGAACTCGGCATGACCTTCGCCGAAATGACCAAGGCCGCCGACAACATCCAGATCTACAAGTACGTCGTGCAGCAGGTCGCCCATCAGTGGGGCAAGACCGCGACCTTCATGCCGAAGCCGATCATGGGCGACAACGGCTCGGGCATGCACGTCCACCAGTCGATCTGGAAGGGCGGCGAGCCGACCTTCGCCGGCTCCGGCTATGCGGACCTCTCCGACACGGCGCTCTACTACATCGGCGGCATCATCAAGCACGCGAAGGCCATCAACGCCTTCACCAATCCGTCGACCAACTCCTACAAGCGGCTGATTCCGGGCTTCGAGGCGCCGGTCCTGCTGGCCTACTCGGCCCGCAACCGTTCGGCGTCGTGCCGCATCCCCTTCGGCTCCAGCCCGAAGGCGAAGCGCGTGGAGATCCGGTTCCCGGACCCGATGGCGAATCCCTACCTCGCCTTCTCGGCCATGCTGATGGCCGGCCTGGACGGCATCGAAAACAAGATCCATCCCGGCGATCCGATGGACAAGAACCTCTACGACCTGCCGCCGGAGGAACTGGAAGGCGTGCCGACGGTGTGCGGCTCGCTGCGCGAGGCTCTCACCTCCCTCGACGCCGACCGCGAGTTCCTGAAGAAGGGCGACGTCTTCACAGACGACCAGATCAACGGCTACATGGAACTGAAGTGGGAGGAGATCTTCCGCTTCGAGCACACGCCGCATCCGGTCGAGTTCGCGATGTACTATTCGAACTGATCCCCGCGGGATCGTCGAAACGGGCGAGGCCGCGGCGCAAGCCGCGGCCTTTTCCTTTGGAGCGCCGCCGCGGTGGCGCGCGGCAAGTTTTCGCTGGACAGCGCCCGCCCCCTCCCCAACCTTCCGGCACAGAAAACTAAGGGGAGCATGGGATGCCCGAACTGAAGAACCGCCGGGGCTTCGCGACGCGCGCGATCCACGCCGGACAACGCCCGGATCCGACGACGGGCGCAGTGATGACGCCGATCTACGCCACCTCGACATACGTCCAGGAAAGCCCCGGCGTTCACAAGGGCTTCGAGTACAGCCGTTCCCAGAACCCGACACGGATGGCGTTCGAAGCCTGTGTCGCCGATCTCGAGAACGGCGCCCACGGCCTCGCCTTCGCGTCCGGCATGGCGGCGATGGGCACCGTGCTGGAGTTGCTCGACAGCGGCGACCAGGTCGTCGCCATGGACGATCTCTATGGCGGCAGTTACCGGCTGTTCGAGAACGTCCGCAAGCGCTCCGCCGGGCTCGATTTCAGCTTCGCCGATCTCTCCGATCCGGCCGAATTCGAGGCCGCCATCCGGCCGGAAACGAAGATGGTCTGGGTCGAGAGTCCCACCAATCCGCTGTTGAAGCTGGTGGACCTCAAGGCGATTGCCGACATCGCCCGGTCCCGCGGAATCCTGATGGTCTGCGACAACACCTTCGCCACACCCTACTGCCAGCAGCCGCTGACGTTCGGCGCCGACATCGTCGTTCACTCGATCACCAAGTACATCAACGGCCATTCCGACGTCGTCGGCGGCGTCGTCGTGATCGGCGAGAACCCGGACCTCAAGGAACGGCTCTACTACCTGCAGAACGCCGTGGGCGGCGTGCTGGGACCGTTCGATTCCTTCCTGGCGCTGCGCGGCGTGAAGACTCTGGCGCTGCGCATGCGCCAGCACTGCACCTCCGCCCTGACGATCGCCGAGCACCTGGAGGCTCACCCCGGCATCGAGCGGGTGATCTATCCGGGCCTGCCGAGCCACCCCCAGCATGACCTCGCCGCGCGCCAGATGGACGGCTTCGGCGGCATGGTGACGGCCTTCATCAAGGGCGGACTGGCGGACGCCCGCCGTTTCCTGGAACGCTGCGAGATATTCGCCCTGGCCGAAAGCCTGGGCGGGGTCGAGAGCCTGATCGAGCATCCGGCGATCATGACCCACGCCTCCGTACCGGCCGACGTCCGCGCCAGGCTCGGCATTTCCGACACGCTGATCCGCCTCTCGGTGGGGGTCGAGGACGTCGACGACCTGATCGCCGAACTTGACCGGGCGCTCGTCTGAGCCGCGGGAAGGAGGGAGCGATGAAGGACCGGGAGCCCGAAGGCCGCCAGGGCGGCGTGGACCCGATGGAGCGGCTGCTGCGTGTCATGGCGCGGCTGCGCGATCCCGAACGCGGCTGCCCCTGGGACGTCGAACAGGATTTCGAGAGCATCGCGCCCTACACCATCGAGGAGGCCTACGAGGTCGCCGACGCCATCGAACGGCGCAGCATGGAGGATCTGAAAGGGGAACTGGGCGACCTGCTGTTCCAGGTCGTGTTCCACGCGCGCATGGCCGAAGAGCTGGACGCCTTCGACTTCGAGGATGTGGCCGACCACATCTCGGAGAAGATGATCGAGCGTCACCCGCATGTCTTCGGCGACGGCGCCGGGATCGACAGCGCCGGCGCGCAGGCCCGCAACTGGGAGGCGCAGAAGGCCGCCGAGCGCGGACGCCGGGCTGCCCGGGAGGGCCGACGCCCCTCCGCGCTGGATGGCGTCGCCATGGGCCTGCCGGCGCTGATGCGCGCGGAGAAGATCCAGAAACGCGCCGCGCGGGTCGGCTTCGATTTCCCCGATATCGCCCCGGTCATGGGCAAGGTCGATGAGGAGTGGGCCGAAGTCCGGGCCGAGATCGAAAGCGGCGACCGGGATCGTCAGGAAGCCGAGATCGGCGACCTGCTGTTCGCCGTCGTCAACCTGGCGCGTTACCTCAGGATCGACCCGGAAACCGCTCTGCGGAATACGAATTCGCGCTTCGTCAGCCGTTTTCACAGGGTCGAGGCGGCGGTCGCCGCGGAGGGCCGCTCCATCGAGGAAGCCACGCTGGAAGAGATGGACGCCCACTGGAACGCGGCCAAGAAGAAGCAGGGCTGAGTCCGCTTCCTACTCCTTCGGCCTCAGCACCGTGACCGTCGGGAACCCCGCTTCCACCGCGGTGCGGGTCAGCGGCAGCCGGATGTAGTCGCCCCTCTGCCAGAGCGGCAGCTGGTCGCTGAACCCTTCGGCGTTCAACCAGCCGTCCTGCCCCCCGAGCAGAACGAAATGATTCTCGTCCGGGTCGGCCATGTCGGAAATCTGCCGGGCTTGTGAGCCGTAGAACGCCCAATGCCGCTCGCCTGCCGGACTGTGGGCGGACTTCATCACCGTCTCGTTGGAACCGCCGGTGGGCACGTCACCGAAGATGTAGCGGCCGCCGATGACGGGGGCATTGGCCAGCGGGTGGCGAAGCTGCACCCGGTGCATGTCGCCCCAGATGGCGAATTCCTCGCCGGCGGCTTCCATTTCTTCGAACCCCTTCTCCAGCGCCGTGAGCGCCTGTTCCGGCGTGAGGCGCAGCAGGTCGCGCGCGAGCTTCATCCGGAACCAGGCCCAGCGGCTGACGACCTCCAGAACGTCGACCTCGCCAAGGGCTTCGTAGACGGGTGTCGCCAGCCCCGCGATCATGCCTTCCAGCAACAGGGCGCCGCGGGAATCCGCCTCGTAGTCGCCATTCCACTCAGCGAGTTCGTCCGGCACCCGGCTGCCGAGGCCGGCCTTTTCCGCCGCCTCCACAATGGTGTCACGGAGCACCACGGCCGAGGGCGAGTGAGTGTTCCGCTGAAGCTTCGCCATGAATTCGCGGTCCACGTTCCCGGCCGGCCGGAGATGGGATTCGATGACCGCGATCCGGTCCGGCGGCGTGTCGAAGATGGTCAGCGGCGTGACCGCCTCGGCGGTCGGGTTGTTGGCCGAAGCCACGAAGCCCTTCTCCGGATTGACGATCCAGGGCAGCGAAGATGCGGTAAGCATGGTGTTCCATGGATCGGCTTCGCCGGACTCCGGCGGCTGCACCACCAGGCCGCCGGGCGCGCCGTGCGGCCGGGCGGGCAGACGGGCCGCCGTGCCGATGGCGATATCGCCGTCGGCCGCGGCCAGCACGAAGGCCAGGCCGGGAATGGCGAAGCTCTCCATGGCCGCGTGGAATTCGCCGACGCCGGTGGCGCGCGCAGCGTCCATGTAGGCGCTGAGTTCGTCGCTGCCGCCCTGCCCCACCCAGCGCAGGGCGAGCTGCCGCCCCTGGGGATCGTCGACCATGGGGGCGTCGGTGATCACGGGACCGTAGGGGGAGACGCGGATCTCGATATCGCGGTCGAACCCGAAGCGGATCGGCACCTCCTCCCGAACTGTCGTGAAGGCGCTGTCGGGCAGGCCGCTGACGTCGATCAGGTCGGACGAGCGCGCGCGAAGGTTGGTCGCGCCCCAGGCGAGATGCCTGTTCCGGCCCAGCCCGAACACCGGCATCCCCGCAGGCATCATGCCCACGACCTCGAAGCTGGGCGTCTTCAGTCCGGCCAGCAGCCAGATGTTCGGCACCGTGATGCCGAGATGCGGATCGGTGGCGAGCATGGGCGCGCCGCTGGCCGTGCGCGCGCCCGAGACCGCCCAGGCGTTGGAGCCGGCCCGCGCGTCGCCCCCCAGCGTGAACAGCAGCGCGGCAAGCAGCCGCCCGCCGTCGCGGTCCGCCTCCAGTTCGGCGATACTGGGAAGCGACCCACCGTTGAAACGCATGACCTCGTCCCAGATCTCCGGCCAGTCCTCCCGGTCCGTCAGGCCGAGCAGGCCGATCGAGACCAGCCAGTTGACGTCGGAGCCGGCGAGACGGCCGAAGGCCAGCACGTCGATCGCCGACCATGGCTTCGGTTCGAAGGCGAACAGCCGGTACTCGTGAGGCAGTTCGTCCAGCCTGGCGACATAGGCGTTGACGCCCTCGGCGAAACGGTCGAGCCAGAGTTTCGTTTCCGCCGGCAGTGCCGGGTAGTTGGCCTCGGCCGCGCGGCGGTAGCCGATGGTGCGGAGCGTCTGGTCCAGGTCCGCTGCCAGCGGACCCGCGACCTCGGCCAGCTGACCGCTGGCGGCGCGCCGCAGGATCTCCATCTGGCCAAGCCTCAGATGCGCGTGGACATAGCCCAGCGCATAGGCGCCGTCCGCGTCGGACTCGGCGGTGATCCACGGCACCATGTGCGCGTTCCAGCGAATCTCCACAGGTGCCGAGACATCCAGCCCCTCCGTCTCCAGCCCCGCAATCCGACTTTCCACCGTCACCGGCTCGGGCACCGACGTCAGCAGACTGCAGCCGCCGATCAGCGCCGCCACGGCAACCGTCGACAACAGGGTTGAAATGCGTCGCGTCATGAGCTGCGCTTCCTCCGGAACGGCACTGGCCTCATCTACGTGCGCGAGGGGTATCCGGATGACAAGTGAAGGCAGGCCGTTTCCGCGCGGCGGTTACAAATCGTAATTCCGGCGCGGGATTTCGGCCAGGGGCCGGTCAGGGTCCGGTCGGTTCCTGCACGATGATCGTGAAGCATGCGCCAAGACCCGGCGTCGAACGCGCTTCGACGCGCCCGCCGAGCGAGGCCACCTCCGACAGCGCCACGTCGAGGCCGATACCCCGGCCGGCGTAGAGGCTGACGTCCGCGGCGCCGCTGACGCCCGGCTGGAAGACCCGCGCGGACAGTTCGTCCGGCAATCCCGCACCGTCATCGGAAACTTCGACGGTAAGCAGGCCGCCGGTGCGGTGGACGGCTATCGCGATGGCGCCGCACCGCGGCTTGCCCAGCGCAGACCGCCGATCCGGCGTCTCGATGCCGTGAACGATGGCGTTGCGGACCAGATGCTGCAGCGCCCGGGTGAGCGCCGCGCGGCTCTTGTTGTCGATCCGGAGGTCGCCGCCGGTGATGCTCAGTTCGGCTTCCTTGCCCAGGGAGGTGGAGATTTGCCCGATCATCCGCTCCGCCCACCACAGGCACTGGGTGAATGCGCCCTCCCCGGCCAACCCGGTGGCCGCGGGCGGACCCGTGTCGCTTTCCGAATCCAGCAGCCGCCGCGCCTCCGACACGCGGTGCGCCACGTCGAGGCCATCGCCGCCGCGGCCCATGACTCCTTCGAGTTCGTGCAGCGCGCCGGCAAGCTCGGAAAGACCGAGAAATCCAACCGCGCCCTTGACCGTGTGCAGATCGCGCAGCGCCCTGTCCCGGCCTGCGGGGTTGTCGCGGGCGGCTTCGACAGCCTCGATGGCTCGGCGGACATCGGCCAGCACTTCGGCCCGATGGTTGTCGGCCGCGTCTTCCTGGATCGCAATAGTCATGGATGAACGGTATTCAGACCCCGAGACAGAACAGACTCGCAGGAGACGCTTAATTTTGGATGAAGCCGCCGCACCCCTGATCCGGTTCGACCCGCCGCTGATCCGCGCCACATTGCTCAGGCGCTACAAGCGGTTCCTGGCCGACGTGCGTCTGGAGGACGGACGCGAGGTCACGGCCCACTGCCCCAACCCCGGTTCCATGCTGAGCCTGATCGACGGCGGAGCGCAGACCGTCTGGCTCACGCCGGTCGACAACCCGGCGCGCAAGCTGAAGTGGACGCTGGAACTGATCGAGGCCGGCGGCGCCATGGTCTGCGTCAACACCCAGCGGCCAAACGCCATCGCGGAAGCGGCGCTGGCGGCCGGGACGATCCCTGAGCTGGCCGGCTATCCGGTCCGCCGCCGGGAGGTCCGCTATGGCGAGCACTCCCGCATCGACCTGTTGCTGCAGGCAGAGGGGCGTCCGGATTGCTATGTCGAGGTCAAGGGCGTGACCCTCTCCCGCCAGGCGGGCCTGGTCGAGTTCCCGGATTCTGTGACAAGAAGAGGCGCCAAGCACCTGAAAGAACTGACCGCAATGGCGGCGCGCGGCCATCGGGCGGTGATGCTGTTCCTCAGCCCCAGGGGCGACGGACAGGTCTTCCGCCCCGCCGCCGATGTCGATTCCGCCTACGCCGCAGGGCTCGCCGCCGCGATGGACGCCGGGGTGGAAGCGGTCTGCCGGACTTGCCACGTTTCCGCGCTGGGCATATATCCGGGCGACGCCATTCCCGTCCTCATCGACTGAGCGCCATATGAACTACATCTCGGCGGACAACGCACCGGTCCGCAACACCGGCCAGATCAAGCTGCACGACGCGGCCGCCTTCGATGGCATGCGCGCCGCGGGGCGGCTGGCCGCCGAGACGCTCGACATGATCGTCGGGCACGTGAAGCCGGGCGTGACCACGGAAGAGCTCGACGGACTCTGCCACGAGTTCATCACCGCCCGGGGCGCGGTGCCGGCGCCGCTCAACTACCGGGGTTTCCCCAAGTCAATCTGCACGTCCATCAACCATGTGGTCTGCCACGGCATACCCGGCCCGCGGGCGCTGAAGGACGGCGACATCATGAACATCGACGTCACCGTCATCCTGGACGGCTGGCACGGCGACACCAGCCGCATGTTCCACGTCGGCAAGCCGAAGAAGAAGTCGGAGCGTCTGATCGACGTCACCTACGAGGCCATGATGCGCGGCATCCGGGCCGTCAGGCCCGGCGCCCGCCTGGGCGACATCGGCGCGGCGATCCAGGAATACGCGGAGGCCGAGCGCTGCTCGGTCGTGCGCGACTTCTGCGGTCACGGCCTGGGCCGCGTCTTCCACGACGCGCCCAACGTGCTGCATTACGGCCAGGCGAACTCCGGCATCGAACTGAAGCCCGGGATGTTCTTCACCGTCGAGCCGATGATCAATCTGGGCGACTGGCGGGTGAAGATTCTGGAGGACGGCTGGACCGCCGTGACCCGCGACCGCTCGCTGTCGGCGCAGTTCGAGCACTCGATCGGCATTACCGAAGACGGCGTGGAGATCTTCACGGAATCGCCGGCGGGCCTGCACAAGCCCCCCTACGGCTGAGGCGGCGGGGCGCAGCCATGGCGGAAGCGAAGCGCGCCGGCACGGAAAAGCCCCACTACCACGGTCACCGGCAGCGGGTCCGCGAGAAGCTGATCGAGAGCGGTCCCGACGCGTTCCGGGATTACGAACTGCTGGAGATCGTGCTCTGGGCCGCCAACCCGCGCGGCGACACCAAGCCGCTGGCAAAGCGCCTGATCGAGCATTTCGGCGACTACGCCCATGTGATCACGGCCAGTCCCGAGCAGCTCCGCGAGGTGCCCGGCATCGGCGACGCCGCGGTGGCCGCCATCCGCATCGTCGAGGTCTCGGCCGTCCGCCTCGCCCGCGCCCGGGTGATGCACCGGGATGTCGTGCTGTCCTCCTGGCAGGCCCTGCTCGACTACTGCAACGCCACCAAGCGCTACAAGGCGACCGAGGAGTTCCATGTCCTGTTCCTCAACCGCAAGAACGTGCTGATCGCCGACGAGGTGCAGCAGAAGGGCACGGTCGACCACACGCCGGTCTATCCGCGGGAGATCGTCAAGCGCGCGCTCAACCTGGAAGCCTCGGCGCTGATCATGGTTCACAACCACCCCTCCGGCGACCCGACGCCGTCCCGCGCCGACATCGAGATGACGAAGCAGGTCCGCGACGCCGCCCGGGCGGTGGGCCTGATGCTGCACGATCACCTGGTGATCGGCCGCGACGAACCCTTCAGCTTTCGCTCGAACGGATTGATCTAACCCCCGAACACTTCGGAGAATTTCTTCTTCAGCGCGGCATCGAGATCGGCCATCGACGCGGTGACGCCCAAATCGGCGAACGACGTCACGCCATAGTCACTGATGCCACAGGGGACGATGCCGCCGAAATGGTCCAGGTCGGGGTTCAGGTTGATGGCGATGCCGTGGAAACTGACCCAGCGCCGGAGCCGGATGCCGAGCGCGGCGATCTTCTTCTCGCCCTCGGCGGTCTCGACCCAGACACCGACGCGGCCCTGGCGCCGTTCACCGGCGATGCCGAATTCGGCAAGCGTCCCGATCACCCAGCGTTCCAGGTCGTTGACGAAGCGCCGGACATCGGGTCCGCGGCGGCGCAGGTCCAGCATGACATAGCCGACGCGCTGGCCGGGCCCGTGATAGGTGTACTCGCCGCCCCGCCCCGTCCGGTGCACGGGGAAGCGGTCTGGTGTCAGCAGATCGGCCGCATCGGCCGAAGTGCCCGCGGTATAGAGCGGCGGGTGCTCCAGCAGCCAGACGCACTCGTCCGCGCCCTCGTCGCGGATCGCCGCCGCGCGGTGCTCCATCCACTCGACCGCCGCCGGATAGTCGACCGGCTCTGCCGATTCTCGCCATTCCACCGTCATGGGCCGCCGCCCTTTACCTTCCGCTAACCGGTTTCTGCCTAGATGGTGCGCATGAACGATGACGAAAACAAAGCCCAGCCCGAGAGCATCGCCGACAATTTCGACCTGGCCATAGCCGACGTCGATGTCGAGATATCCGTCGTCCTGGGTCGCGCCCAGATGCCGATCCATCAGCTTCTCAAGATGGGCCGCGGCGCGGTGATCGAACTCGATTCCGGCGTCGACGACCCGGCCTGGATCCTCGCCAACAACCAGGTCATCGCCCGCGGCGAGATCGTCGTCACCGGCGAGCATGTGGGCATTTCCGTCCTGGAGAAGGTGAAGGCCTTCCAGTAGGCCCCGCCCGCGCTATTCTCCCCACGGATCAATTGCCGGTGGAGACGGAAAGCATGTCGGACGAACTCAGGCGGATGGTCAGCGAGCGCATGACGCCCTTCGGCGCGCTCCTCGGGATCGAGTTCATCACCGTCGAGCCCGACCTCGTCGAGGCCGAGATGCTGGTGAAGCCGGAGTTCTGCACCAACCCCGCGATCATGCACGGCGGCGCGGTGATGGCGCTGGCCGACAATGTCGGCGCGGTGGCTACCGTGATCAACCTGCCCCCGGACACGACCACCACCACGCTGGAAAGCAAGACCAACTTCATCGCCGCCGTACCGGTGAACCAGAAGGCCCTGGCCCGCTGCGTGCCGGTTCACAAGGGCCGGACGACGATGGTCTGGACCACGACGATCACCCGCGAGGACGGGCGCAAGGCCGCCGTCGTGACCCAGACCCAGATGGTGCTGCCGAAGCGGGACTGACCGCTTCCGGCGTCCGGGAGAGTCGGGCCGCCGGCCGGCCGGCGGTTCAGCCGCCGGAACGCACCTTCACATAGGAGCCCGGCGCGTCCTCGATCGCCTTCAGGCCGCCCTCGCCCGGCACGCGGGCCGGCACCTTCTTGCCGGAATGCTTCTGCATCCACTTGATCCAGTCCGGCCACCAGGAACCGGGCGTCTCCGTCGCCTCGGCCAGCCATTCGTCCGGCGTCGCGTACTTCTTGCGCTTCTCGTTGGTCCAGTACTGGTACTTCTTCGCATCCGGCGGGTTGACCACGCCCGCGATATGGCCAGAACCCGCCAGCATGAACCGGACCGGCCCCGAGAAATGCTGCGTCGCCTTGAAGACCGAGCGGTAGGGCGCGATGTGGTCCTCCTTGCCCGCCTGCACGTAGACCGGGATCTTCACCTTGCCCAGGTCGATCGGCGTGCCGTTGAATTCCAGTCCGCCCGGCTGCGCCAGCAGGTTCTGCTGATACATCTTGCGCAGGTAGAAGCTGTGCATGACCCGCGGCAGACGCGTGGCATCGGAATTCCAGTAGAGCAGGTCGAAGGGAAACGGATCCTTGCCCATCAGGTAGTTGTTGACCACGAAGGACCAGATAAGGTCGTTGGCGCGCAGCATGTTGAACGTGGACGCCATCTCCGCGCCCTCCAGATAGCCGCGCTCCTCCATCAGTTCCTCGATATGGGCGATACTCTCATCGTCGATGAAGACGCCCAGTTCGCCAGGCTCGGAGAAATCGACCTGGGCGGTGAAGAAGGTGGTCGCCTTGATCCGGTCGTCGCCGCGGGCGGCCATGTAGGCCAGGGTGGCGGCCATGAGCGTGCCGCCCAGGCAATAGCCGATGGTCGTGACCTCGCGCACGCCGATCGCCTGTTCGATGGCGTCCAGGGCGGCGAGGATGCCCTCGTTCATGTAGTCCTCGAAGCTCTTGTCCGCGAGCTTCTCGTCCGGGTTCACCCAGGAGATGACGAATACCGTCAGCCCCTGCTCGGTGCACCACCGGATGAACGAGTTCTCGGCCCGGAGATCGAGAATGTAGAACTTGTTGATCCAGGGCGGGCAGATCAGCAATGGCCGCTCGTGAACCTGTTCGGTCGCCGGCGCATACTGGATCAGCTGCATCAATTCGTTTTGATAGACCACCTTTCCGGGCGTCGTGGCGACGTTGCCGCCGACCTCGAAGGCGTCCAGATCGGTCATCTTGATGGCCAGCTTGCCCCGGCCCCGCTCCAGATCCTCCAGCAGGTGATCGAGGCCGCGCACCAGGTTCTCGCCGTTGGTCGCCAGGGTCTCGCGCAGGACCACCGGATTGGTCATGACGAAATTCGAGGGCGACATCGCGTCGACGAACTGGCGGGTGTAGAAGTCGACCTTCTCCGCGGTGTGGTCGTCCAGTCCCTCGACCTCGTGCACCGTATCGGTCATCCATTTCGACGTCAGCAGGTAGGATTGCTTGATGAAGTCGAAGATCTGGTTCTCCTGCCAGGCGGCGTCCTTGAAGCGCTTGTCGGAGCGCGGCGTGGGCACCGCGTCTTCGACCTCCTCGCCCATCATCTTCTGCGCCGCATGCTGCCAGAGCTCCATGTAGCCCTTGAACAGGTTCATCTGCGCGTCGACCAGCTTGCCCGGGTCGGCCATCATCCGCGAGGTCATCTCCATGAACGCCTTGCCGACGTTCATGGGATCCGCCGGACCGGGCGCCGCCGACGCATGTTCCTGATGGCGCTCCAGGAAGTCGGCCACCAGGCGCTGGCTCTGCGCCGCCACCCTGGACATGTTCAGCGAGAACTCGTTCAGGTCGGGTGTCGGGAATTCCTCATTGGACTTCTCTGCCATCGCCTCCTCCCATGGTTCATGGCGGATCTGTCGTCCGTTGCCGCCATTGTGGGTGCGGCGCGGCGGAATGAACAGGGGGAGGTTAACGCAGCGTCGCTTTTGCTGCACCGCACAATTTGACGCAAGCCCTTCCTGCTGCCTCTTCTGCACATGCCCGATCGCCGGCCATTCCGGGGCAGACAAATCAATTCCGGCCCGCTAGATTGCCCGGGAATCTGCAAACCTCGGTCTCGTGGAGGAGATGGCGAGATGTCCGCATCGATGTCCGCGACAGCAGCAACCCGAACGCATCTGGCGCGCGCCGGACGGTTGGCCGCCGTCGCCGCCGCGCTTGCGCTGGGCGCCTGCTCGCTGCCCGACTGGGCCGATCCCGCCGGACTGTTCGAGCCTGACTACGGACCGGCGCCGCAGCCGGTGGCGCGGGCCGCAAGGCCGGCCTCGGCAATACCGATGCCCGCGGCCGCTCAGGACAAGGAGAAAGCCTCACCCGAGCGCGATGTCCAGATCGTTGCCGCGCCCCAGCCGCCGCGCCGCGTCGCTGCAGCCGAGCCTCGCCCTGTCACGCCCGCCAGGGCAGAGCCGCGCCGCGCGCCCGACCCGTCACCTGCCCGGCCCGCCGCCGAGGCGCCTGCCCAGGGCGAACGCGTGCGCGTTGTCCAGGCGCCCCGCGACGAGTCGCCGACGCCGATGATCGCGGCCATGACCCGCGGCGAGGAACCGCCATCCTTCTCGGAGGAGGGCACCCTTGTTCCCCGGCGCACCAGCATTGCCGCCGATCCCGAAGTGGAGCCCCGCAAGGAGGACTCCAGTCAGGGCGTCATCACCGACACCCGCACCAGCTTGCCTGCGCAGACCGCCATGGTCACGCCCGCGCCCACGCCCGACAGGACCCCCGATACGCCACAGCGGCGGCCGGCGGCAGTGACGCCGCAGCAGTCGCCGTCCTACAGCGAACGTCTGAGAGAAGCCGGCATCGAGCCGCGCAGCGCGGCGTCGGCGGGCGGTGGCCGGGTCGCGCCCGGACAGTTCCCGAACAGCGTTTCGCCGGTGGTACAGCAGACCTATCACGAGTCCCTGAACGCGCCGCGCACCTATGAGGAAGCGATCGCAGGCGCTCGCGGCGGCGGCGTGACGCGGGGGTCCGCCGCGCTCGGCGAACCCGTCGTGATTTCCGGGGAGGGCGTCTACCAGCCCGCGGCCTACGCCCCCGCCACGCGTGGTGGCCGGGCCCCGGACGAGGTGATCCTTTTCCGCCACGGTTCGGTCTCGCTTTCGTCCGATGACCACGCGACCATCCGCCGAATCGCGGAACAGGCGAAACGGACCAATGCGCGCATCCGGATCCAGGGACACGCTTCCAGCCGCACCGGCGAGATGGCGGTGGACAACCACCTGCTGGCCAATCTCAGGGTATCGGCCGCCCGCGCTGACGCCGTCGCCGACGCGCTGGCCCGGGAAGGCATCCCTTATGAGCGTCTCTATATCGAGGCAAAGGGAGACAACGCCCCCATCTACAACGAAGCCATGCCCAGCGGCGAGGCTGGCAACCGCCGCGCCGAAATCTATCTCGAGTACTAACAGCCCTGGGTTTGCTCGCCGCGTCGCGGGCGACAACCCCGGCCCGCAAGAGTCCCGGTAGCACGTCATGCAAGTCGACTTTCACCTGATCAAGCGCCTGCCCCCCTATGTCTTCAACGAGGTCAACCGCCTGAAGGCGGAAGCGCGCGCCGCCGGCCGCGACATCATCGACTTCGGCATGGGCAATCCCGACCAACCCACGCCCCGGCACATCGTCGACAAGCTGGTCGAGGCGTCCGCCAATCCGCGCACCCACCGGTACTCCGCCTCCAAGGGCATCCCCGGCCTCCGGCGTGCGGTCGCCGCCTATTACGAACGGCGCTTCGGCGTCTCCGTCGACCCGGAGACCGAGACCATCGTGACACTCGGCTCGAAGGAAGGGCTGGCCCATCTCGCCATGGCGATCACCACGCCCGGCGACACCATCCTGGCGCCGAATCCCTCCTATCCGATCCACCCTTACGGCTTCATCATCGCGGGCGCCGTGATCCGCCATTTCCCCGTCGGTCCGGAGCATGACTTCCTGGCCAGTCTGGAACGCGCGATGAAGCACTGCGTGCCGACGCCCGAGGTGCTGGTGCTCAACTTCCCGTCCAATCCGACGGCGATGGTGGTGGATCTCGATTTCTACCGGGAAGTGGTCGACTTCGCCCGGCGGCGCGGTCTCTACATCCTTTCCGATCTGGCCTATGCGGAGATCTACTTCGACGGCACGCCGCCGCCGTCCATCCTGCAGGTGCCCGGCGCGAGGGAGCGCGCCGTGGAGTTCACCTCCATGTCGAAGACATACAGCATGCCGGGCTGGCGCGTCGGCTTCGCCACCGGCAACAAGGACCTGATCGCGGCGCTGACGCGCATCAAGTCCTATCTCGACTATGGCGCCTTCACGCCGGTCCAGGTCGCCGCGACGGCGGCGCTGAACGGTCCGCAGGACTGCGTCGACGAAATCCGCGATCTCTACCGCTCGCGCCGCGACGTGCTGATCCGGGGCTTCGCCGACGCCGGCTGGGAGGTGCCTTCGCCGGCGGCGACCATGTTCGCCTGGGCACCCATCCCGGAACCTTATCGCAGCCTGGGCAGCCTGGAATTCTCCAAGCTGCTGCTGGAGGAGGCCGAAGTCGCCGTCTCCCCCGGCGTCGGCTTCGGCGAGTACGGCGACGGTCATGTCCGCATCGCCCTGGTAGAGAACGAGCAGCGCATCAGACAGGCGGTCCGCAGCCTCAAGCGCTTCATGCAGTCAGGCGACGAGCCCCTGGAACGGCGTCAGCGCCAACTCGCGGCCGAATAGCCGCCAACAGACACAAGACCAGGAACCAGACGATTGACCAATGACTTGCGCATTGCCGTCGCCGGTGTCGGCACGGTCGGCAGCGGGCTGATCCGGCTGCTGGAGGAGAACGCGGACGTGATCGAGGGCCGCGCCGGGCGGCCGCTCGTCGTCCGGGCCGTATCGGCGCGCAACCGCGGACGCGACCGCGGCGTCGACATCGACCGCTTCGACTGGGAGGACAACCCCGCCGCCCTCGCCCGCCGCGACGATATCGACGTTGTCGTGGAGCTGATGGGCGGCTCGGACGGCCCGGCGCGGCATCTGGTCGAGACGGCGCTGCAGAACGGCAAGCCCGTGGTCACCGCCAACAAGGCGCTGATCGCCGAGCACGGCGCGGCGCTGGCGCGGCTGGCCGACGAGAAGGGCCTGCCCTTCGCCTACGAGGCCGCAGTGGCTGGCGGCATTCCCATCATCAAGGCGGTCCGCGAGGGTCTGTCGGCGAACCGGATCAGCCGCGTCTATGGCATCCTGAACGGCACCTGCAATTACATCCTGACGGAAATGCGCAATTCCGGCAGAGACTTCGACGACGTTCTGAAGGACGCGCAGGAACTCGGCTATGCCGAGGCGGACCCGAGTTTCGACGTCGGCGGCGTGGACGCGGCCCACAAGCTGGCGATCCTCGCCTCGGTCTGCTTCGGCTCGGAGATCGACTTCGCCGCCGTCGGCATCGAAGGCATCCAGCGCATATCCTCGGTCGATATCGCCTATGCGGACGAGTTCGGCTACCGCATCAAGCTGCTGGGCGTCGCCGAATGGATCGACGGACAGGTGGCGCAGCGGGTCCAGCCCTGTCTTGTCCGCGCCGACACCCCGATCGCCAAGGTGGAGGGCGTCGACAACGCCATCGTGACGGAAGCGAATCACGTCGGCCGCACGATGTTCGAGGGCCCCGGCGCCGGGGCCGGACCGACGGCCTCCGCTGTCGCCGCCGATCTGGTCGACATCGCCCGCCGGCGCAACACACCGATGTTCGGCCTTCCGTCCCGCCGGCTGACCGCCGCGTCGGCCTATCCGCCGGAGAAGCGGCGCGGGCATTACTATATCCGTCTCAACGTGCTTGACCGGCCCGGCGTGATAGCGGATGTCTCGGCCGTGCTGCGGGACACGGAGATCTCGATCGAGCAGATGCTGCAGCGCGCCGATCACGACGATGGCGGCACCGCGCCCGTGGTCGTCATTACCCATGAGACGACGGAGGCGCGTATCATGGCGGCGCTGCAGCGAATCGAGGCGCTCGATTCCATCGTCGAGACGCCGCACCTGCTCAGGATCGAGAACTTCTGACCGCCGGAAGAACGGGTCGGAGGGAGCCGGAGGGAACCATGTCGAAGACCACCAAGCTGGACCGCAATCTGACGCTCGAAGCCGTCCGAGTGACCGAGGCGGGCGCCATCGCGTCCTTCGACTGGATCGGCATGGGCAACGAGAAGCAGGCCGACCAGGCGGCTGTGGACGCCATGCGCACGGCGCTGAACGGCATGGCGATCCGCGGCACCGTCGTCATCGGAGAAGGCGAGCGCGACGAGGCGCCGATGCTCTATATCGGCGAGGATGTCGGCAACGGCCACGCCGACGGCATCGGACCGGAGATCGACATCGCCCTGGATCCGCTGGAAGGCACCACCATCACCGCCAAGGCCGCGCCGGGCTCGCTCTCGGTCATGGCGCTGTCGGAGAAGGGCATGCTGCTCAACTCGCCGGACGTCTACATGGACAAGATCGCCGTCGGCGGCGGCCTGCCCGACGGCGTCGTCGACCTGGACCGCAGCGTGACCGAGAACCTGACCAGCCTCGCCGCGGCCAAGGGCTGCGCCGTGGCCGACCTCATGATCTGCATTCTCGACCGGCCCCGGCATTCGGACATCATCAAGGAAACCCGGGCCGCGGGCGCGCGCATCCAGCTCATCCCTGACGGCGACATCGCCGGCGTGATCGCAACCACCGATCCGGAGACGCGGATCGACATGTACATCGGCACCGGCGGCGCCCCCGAGGGCGTACTGGCCGCGGCAGCGCTCCGCTGCGTCGGTGGCCAGATGCAGGGACGGCTGATCTTCCGCAACAACGACGAGAAGGAACGCGCGCGCCGCATCGGCATCACCGATCTCGACCGGAAGTACGAGATGGAGGAGATGGCCGCGGGCGACGTCATCTTCACCGCCACGGGGGTGACCGACGGCGGCATGCTGCGCGGCGTGCGCCGCCACAGCGGCGTGATCGTGACGGATTCCGTCGTCATGCGCTCCAAGACGGGCACGGTCCGGCGCATCGAAGGCCGGCGCCGGATCGCCAGCTAGATCCCCTGGTGCCGGAGACGGACACCTTCCTTCGGGTCGAGCGCTCGCTGAGCGGCCAGCGCTGGCGGCGCGGCGCGGCCAGCGAACGCACCATCGAAGCCCTGCGCCAGCGCCATCAGCTCTCCGACATCCTGGCCAGCACCCTGGCCAACCGCGACGTGGGCATCGACGACGCGCCGGGATACCTGGAGCCACGGCTGAAGGATCTGCTGCCTGATCCCTCCAGCTTCGCGGACATGGATCGCGCCGCGGAGCTCATCGCCCGGCACGTGGCCGAGGGCCGGCGCATCGCAATCTTCGGCGACTACGATGTCGACGGAGCGACATCCTCGGCGCTGCTGATCCGCTATCTTCGTGCAGTCGGCGCCGACGCGGGCTGTCACATCCCCGACCGTATCGCCGAAGGCTATGGTCCCAACCTGCCGGCGCTGGAGAAACTTGCCGGCGCGGGCCATGAACTGATCGTCACGGTCGACTGCGGCACTGCGGCCTTCGAGGTGCTCGACGCCGCCCACGACCGGGGCATCAACGTCATCGTCGTCGATCACCACCTGGCGGAAAGCCGCCTGCCCAAGGCGGCGGCGGTGGTCAATCCGAACCGGCTGGACTGCACCGGAGGCCATGGCAATCTCGCCGCCGTGGGCGTCGCCTTCCTGCTGCTGATCGCCGTCAGCCGCACCCTGCGTTCCATGGGCTGGTTCCGCGAACGGCCGGAGCCCAACCTGCTGCAGTTCCTGGACCTCGTCGCGGTCGGCACCGTCTGCGACGTGGTCCCTCTGACCGGACTCAACCGCGCCCTGGTGGCGCAGGGGCTGAAGGTGCTCGCCTCGCGGCGGCAGACGGGCCTGACCGCGCTTTCGGACATTGCGCGCATGAACGGGCCGCCCGGCGCCTACCACGCCGGCTTTCTGATCGGGCCCCGCATCAACGCCGGCGGGCGGGTCGGGCTCGCCGATCTCGGCGTCCGCCTGCTGACCACCGACGACCGCGAGGAGGCTGTCGGCATCGCCGTCGAGCTGGACCGGCTGAACGCCGAGCGCCGGCGGATCGAGCAGACGGTCCTCGACGAAGCCTTCGCCCTCACCGGCCGGCAGGACAACCGCGCCGTGGTGGTCCTGGATGGCGAGGGCTGGCATCCCGGCGTCATCGGCATCGTCGCCAGCCGAGTCAAGGACCGCGCCGGCCGTCCGGCCTTCGTCATCGCCCGCGACGGCGAGACGGCCAAGGGATCGGGCCGCTCGATCCGGGGCGTCGACCTCGGCGCGGCGGTCACCGCGGCGCGCCAGGCCGGCCTGCTGATCAATGGCGGCGGCCACAGCATGGCGGCCGGCATCACCCTCCGCGCCGACGGCATCGGGGCATTCGCCGAGTTCATGCACGAACGGCTCGACGCCCAGGTCCAGAAGGCCCGCCAGGACCGCGCGCTCATTGTCGACGGCGCCATCGCCGCCTCCGGCGTGACCCTGGAACTGGCCGAGGAACTGCAGCGGGCCGGACCCTACGGGTCGGGCAATCCGGAACCGCGCATCGCCATCCCGGAAGCGCGGCTGGTCAAGGCGGACATCGTGGGCGGCCAGCACGTGCGCGCCCAGATCGCCGGCCGCGGCAAGGGCTGGGTCGGCGCCATCGCCTTCCGCACCGCCGAGGAGCCGCTGGGCCGCGCGCTTCTGGGCCGCGCCCGCGACAACCGGCCGGTCCACCTGGCCGGGCACCTGCGCATCGACCACTGGCAGGGCAGTCCGCGCGTGCAGTTCCAGATCGAGGACGCGGCGGACGTAGCGTAAGGCCCAAGTCCGCGACCGTGCGGCGAAAAATCCGTTCATCGCAGTTGATTTCGGCGGTGGGGACCGGTAAATGCGGAGGCCGTTCAGCGGTCCCTTCGTCTAGTGGTTAGGACGCGAGATTTTCATTCTTGAAACAGGGGTTCGATTCCCCTAGGGACCGCCACCCCGCCCCCTGTTGCTCCATCTGGGAGGGCGTATTTCCATGAAGATATGCATCTACGGCGCCGGCGCGATCGGCGGCTATGTCGGCGCGATGCTGGCGCGTCAGGGCGTCGACGTCAGCCTGATCGCCCGCGGGCCGCATCTGGCCGCCATGAAGGCCAAGGGCCTGAAGCTGATCAGCGCCGAAGACACTTTCGTCGTACGGCCGACGGTGACCGACGATCCGTCGGAGCTCGGCCCGCAGGATTATGTCCTGCTGACGATGAAGGCCCATGGCGTGCGCGCCGTCGCCGACGCCATGCAGCCGCTGCTGGGGCCGGAGACGGCCGTGGTCACGGCGCAGAACGGCATGCCCTGGTGGTATTTCTTTGGCCACGAAGGACCGTTCGAGAACCGGCGGCTGGAAAGCGCCGATCCGGGCGGCGAGATCTGGGAGAAGATCGGCCCCGAGCGCGCCATCGGTTCCGTCGTCTGGCAGGCCGCGGAAGTGCCGGAGCCAGGCGTTGTTAAACTCGGCTATGGCGACCGTCTGGCGCTGGGGGAGCCCGACGGCAGCCGGTCGGAGCGTATCCAGGCGCTGTCGAAGACACTGATCGCCGCCGGCGTGAAGGCGCCGGTGCGCCCCAATCTCCGCAACGAGATCTGGGCCAAGCTCTGGGGCAATCTCAGCTTCAACCCGGTTTCCGCACTGACGGCGGCAACCCTGGAAGCCATGGCCGGCGACGCCGGCGTGCGCGAGGTCATCGCCGGGATGATGACCGAGGCGCAGGCCATCGGCGAGAAGCTCGGCGTGCGTTTCCCCATGACCGTGGACAAGCGGATCGAGGCCGCCTCGGCCGTCGGCGCGCACAAGACCTCGATGCTGCAGGATCTGGAAGGCGGGCGGACCATGGAGATCGAGCCGATCCTGGGCGCCGTGGCCGAACTGGGCCGCATGCTGGAACTGCCGACGCCGACCATCGACATCGTCTACAGTCTGGTTGTGCTGCGGGCGAAGAGCGCCGGCTGTTATGCCGCCTGAGGGGGAGGATGCGATGACCTACTGGCAGGACTGGTCCGACGAGGAGATGGAGCGGAACTTCAATCCGCGCGTGGCCGCGCCCGATGCGGCGGACCTGCTCGCCGGCTTCGTCGAGAAGGCCGCCCAGGCGCGCCGCAACCTCGATATGCGCCGGAACATCGCCTATGGCGGCCACCCGCGCGAGGTCTACGACGTCTTTCCCGGCATCGTCGGCGGTCCCATGCACGTGTTCATTCACGGCGGCTACTGGCGGGCGCTGTCGAAGGACGAGCACAGCTTCGTCGCGCAGCCCTTAAACGGCGCCGGCGCGACTGTCGTGCTGATCAACTATCCGCTCTGCCCGGAAGTCACGCTGGAGAGCCTGGCGGATTCGGTGATGCGCGGGATCGCCCACGCCGCGAAGCGCGCCGCCGATTACGGCGCCGATCCGGCGCGGGTGCACCTGAGCGGCCATTCGGCGGGGGCACATCTCTCGGCCATCGCCGCCGCCCGCGACTGGACCGGCGACGGCCTGGAAGCCGATCTGATCAAGTCGGCGACGCTGCTATCCGGCGTCTTCGACCCGGCGGTCGCCATGCGCACCACCATCAACGCCGATATCGGGCTGGACGACGCCCAGGCGCGCCGCATGAACGTGCTGCAGGCTGGCTTCCGTCCCCTGCCCCATGTGGACGTTCTTCTTGCCGCCGGCGGTGCCGAGCCCGATGGCTGGATCCGCCAGTCCACCGACTATCGCGACATGTTCGACATCGAGCGCGAGGTGATGCTGCCCGAGGGCGCCAACCACTTCACGCTGCTCGATCACGTCACCGACCCGAAGGATCCCCTCGGCCGCGCGATGCTGGCTCTCATGGACCTCTGAGCACAAGGTCCAGCGCCCGCTCGCCTTCGATGCGCGGCCCGGCGGCCTCGAAATCGCCTTCGGCGGCCAGGGCTTCGTTCAGCCGCACCATGAAAGCGTGCCGCGGCACCGCTTCGACGCCGAACTGCTTCAGGTGGTCGTTGACGAACTGGCTGTCGAGCAGCCGGTAGCCGCCGGCGCGTAGACGCGCGACCAGATGCACCAGGGCGACCTTGGAGGCGTCGGTCTCGATCGAGAACATGCTCTCGCCGAAGAACGCGGCGCGGAGCGCCACGCCGTAGAGCCCGCCCACCAGCCGGCCCTCGCTCCAGCACTCTACGGAATGCGCCAAACCCAGGCGGAACAGTTCGCCATAGGCGCGCACGATTTCCGAATTGATCCAGCTGTCGAAACGCCCGCGGGTAAAGTTGAGCTCGCCGCAGTGGCGGATGACCTCGTCGAAGGCGACGTCCGCCGTGACCTTGAAGCGGTCCTGCCGCACCGTCTTCCGCAGCCGTTTCGGCACATGGAAACCTTCGAGCGGCAATACCCCGCGCTCGTCCGGATCGACCCAGAAGAGCTGGGAATCGTCCCGGGTCTCGGCCATGGGAAACAGGCCGCGCGAATAGGCCTGAACCAGCAGGTTCGGTGTCAGCCGGTCAGCCACCGACCAGTCTGTCGAGGTTCTGTTCCAGCCAGTGGATGTCATAGGCGCCGTCGATGAACGCCTGGTCGTCCACCAGGGCCATATGCAGCGGAATCGTCGTCGAGATGCCGCCGATGACGTATTCCTCCAGGCAGCGGCGCAGCCGCATGAGGCATTCGTTCCGCGTGCGGCCGTGGACCACCAGCTTGGCGATCAGGCTGTCGTAATAGGGCGGCACCGAATAGCCGTCATAGAGGCCGGAATCGACGCGCACGCCCAGACCGCCCGGCGGATGGTAGTCCGTCACCCGGCCGGGCGTCGGCGAAAAGGTGCGGTGATTCTCCGCGTTGATCCGGCATTCGACCGCATGGCCGGTGAACTCGACATCGGCCTGGGCGAAGCTGAGCGGCGCGCCGGAGGCGACGCGAATCTGCTCGCGGACCAGATCGATGCCGGTGATCGCCTCGGTCACCGGATGCTCCACCTGCAGGCGCGTGTTCATCTCGATGAAGAAGAACTCGCCATCCTCGTAGAGGAATTCGATGGTGCCGGCGCCGCGGTAGTTGAGATCGCTGACGGCCCTGGCCGCCTTGGCGCCGATATCGGCCCGCTGCGCAGCGTTCAGCGCCGGCGACGGCGCTTCCTCGAGAACCTTCTGGTGACGGCGCTGGAGCGAGCAGTCCCGCTCGCCCAGATGGACCGCGTGGCCCTGACCGTCGCCGAAGACCTGCACTTCGATATGCCGGGGCTGACCGAGATACTTCTCCATGTACATCCGGTCGTCGCCGAAGGCGTGCATGGCTTCCGCTCTCGCCTGGGAAAGCAGTTCCGGCAGGCGCTCCGCGTCCGGGATCACCTGCATGCCGCGCCCGCCGCCGCCGGCTGCGGCCTTGACCAGAACCGGATAGCCGATCTCGGCGGCGATGGCGCGCGCCTTGTCGATGTCCTCCAGCGCGCCGTCATAGCCCGGCACCACGGGCACGCCGAGTTCCTTCATCGAGGTCTTGGCCGCGATCTTGTCGCCCATCAGGCGGATATGCTCGGGCGTCGGGCCGATGAAGGCGATGTTGTGCGCCTCGACGATCTCCGCGAAGCGGGCGTTCTCCGACAGGAAGCCATAGCCCGGATGGATGGCGTCGGCATCGGTGATCTCGGCGGCCGAAATGATCGCGGGAATGTTCAGATAGCTCAGCTTCGGGCTGGGCGGGCCGATGCAGACGGATTCGTCGGCCAGGCGCACATGCATGGCCTCGGCGTCCGCGGTGGAGTGGATCGCCACCGTCTTGATGCCCATCTCGTGACAGGCGCGGTGGATGCGAAGCGCGATCTCGCCCCGATTCGCGATCAGAATCTTTTCGAACATGGCCCGGCCGTTCCTATTCGATCACGACCAGCGGCTGCTCGAACTCGACCGGCTGTTCATTTTCCACCAGAACCGCAACCACCTTGCCCGACTTCGGCGCGGGCACCGGGTTCATGGTCTTCATCGCCTCGACGATCATCACGGTCTGACCCTTCTCGATCGTGTCGCCGACCGAAACGAAGGGCCTGGCCCCCGGTTCGGGCGCCGTGTAGGCGGTGCCGACCATCGGGGAGAGCACCTTGGTCCCGGCGGTCTCGGCCGCGCCGCCGCCCTCCGCGCCGTGCTGCGCCGCCATCGCGGGCGCAGGCGCCGCGGCCTGGGGCGCGGTCGCCATGACCGGCGCCGGCGACTTGCCGAGGCGGACCTTGACGTCGCCCTCTTCCCATTCGATCTCCGTCAGACCGCTCTCGTTCAACAGCGCCGCCAGTTTGGCCAGCGCTTCCATATCGACGTTCAGTTTGGTCATGAACCCGCCATCTGCTGTTGTTTGGCCGCCTTCAGTTCAGCGGTCAGCGCCTGAATCGCAAGTATATAGCCTAGCGAACCGAAGCCGCAGATCACCCCCTTCGCGGCCTTCGACACCCAGGAATGGTGTCTGAAGTCCTCCCGCTGATGAATGTTGGAGAGATGGACTTCGATGGTCGGAATCTCAACCGCCAGCAACGCGTCCAGAATCGCGACCGACGTGTGGGAGTAGCCGGCCGGGTTGATGATGATTCCGTCCGCCCCCCCCTTGGCTTCGTGGATCCAGTCCACAAGTTCGCCTTCATGGTTCGATTGCCGGAAATCGATGCGCACGCCGAAGCCCTGGGCGATCTGCCTGCAGGAACCTTCGATATCGGCCAGTGTCTCGCGGCCGTAGACCTCCGGCTGGCGTGTGCCCAGCAGGTTCAGGTTCGGTCCGTTGAGTATCAGCAAGGTTTCGGACATGCGTGACGCGCACCCCTTTTTTCTTGATTGCCCGCGCGGTTATAGTGCCTTTACCGATCATGGGAAACCGTCGCCTGCGCGCCGGACGCGCCACGGACGGCCTCACCAGAAAAGACGCAGTGGAACGGCTGAGATGCGGATTACCGTCAATGGCAAGGAGCGCGATTTCGACGAGGGAATCACGATCCTCGACCTCCTGAGCCAGATGCGCCTCGATTCGCGCAAGATCGCGGTCGAACTCAACCTGGAGATCGTGCCCCGCTCCGCCTACCACCGCACGGCGCTGGAGTACGGCGACCAGATCGAGATCGTCCATTTCATCGGCGGCGGCGCCGATACCGCCAGCCGGCGCGACGAAGACAGCTTCACCGTCGCCGGCCGCACCTTCACCTCGCGTCTGCTGGTCGGCACGGGCAAGTACAAGGACTACGAGCAGAACGCCCGCGCCCTCGAAGCCTCGGGCGCGGAGATCATCACCGTCGCGGTCCGCCGGGTGAACCTCACCGATCCGGACAAGCCCATGCTGGTGGATTTCATCGACCCGAAGAAATACACTTTCCTGCCCAACACCGCCGGCTGCTTCACCGCGGAGGACGCCGTGCGCACGCTCCGCCTGGCGCGCGAGGCCGGCGGCTGGGACCTGGTCAAGCTGGAGGTTCTGGGGGACCAGAAGACGCTCTACCCCGACATGCCTGAAACCGTCCGCGCGGCCGAGATGCTGCTCAAGGAAGGCTTCCAGGTCATGGTCTACTGCTCCGACGACCCGATCCAGGCGAAGCGGCTGGAGGAAATGGGCTGCTGTGCGATCATGCCCCTGGGCGCGCCGATCGGCTCCGGCCTGGGTATCCAGAACCCGGTCAACATCCGACTGATCATCGAACAGGCCAATGTGCCGGTGCTGGTCGACGCCGGCGTCGGTACGGCCTCCGACGCGGCCATCGCCATGGAGCTGGGCTGCGACGGCGTGTTGATGAACACCGCCATCGCCGAGGCCAGGGATCCGATCCTGATGGCCCGGGCCATGAAGGCCGCTGTCGAGGCCGGCCGCATGGCCTATCTCGCCGGTCGCATGCCGAAGAAGAAATATGCCGATCCGTCCTCGCCGCTGGGCGGGCTGATCTAGGCACTCATCTGACAAGAAACGCATCCAGAGGGAGGGGTTAGCGCATGATGTTCGACCTGCGCGGCAAAACCGCGATCGTCACCGGTTCGACCAAGGGTATCGGCAAGGCCATCGCGGAGGCCTTTGCGAAGCAGGGGGCCAATGTGGTCGTCTCCAGCCGCAAGGCGGATGCCGTCGAGGCGGTGACGCAGGATATCAACGACAACCACGCCGCCCATGGCGGCCGCGCCGTCGGCATTCCGTGCAACATCTCCTACAAGGAACAGCTCGAGATGCTGGTCGAGGAGACCCGCAAGGCCTTCGACAAGGTCGACGTGCTGGTCTGCAACGCCGCGGTCAACCCGTTCTACGGTTCCTCGCTGGAAATTCCGGACACGGCCTTCGACAAGATCATGGACGTCAACATCAAGTCCAATCACTGGCTGGCCAACCTGGTGCTGCCGGAGATGATCGAGCGCAAGGACGGGACCATCATCATCGTCTCGTCGATCGGCGGCCTGCGCGGCTCCCGCGTGCTCGGCGCCTATGCCATCTCAAAGGCGGCGGACATGCAGATGGTGCGCAACATCGCCATGGAATACGGCAAGTCGAACATCCGCGCCAACGCCATCGCGCCGGGCCTGATCCAGACCGACTTCGCCCGCGCGCTCTGGGAGGATCCGGAGTTCCGCGCCCGCTCCGAGGCCCAGGCTCCGCTGAACCGCATCGGCCAGCCCGAGGAGATCGCCGGTCTCGCCGTCTACATGGCCTCGAAGGAAGGCAGCTTCCTCACGGGTCAGACCATCGCCGTCGACGGCGGTGTGACCATCTCGGGCGGCTGACGGCAGGCGCCAGAGACGCCCCGACGAACAAAGGGCGGCCGCTTCCGGGCGGCCGCCCTTTTTCTTCGCCGCATTCCCCTGACGGTCAGAAGGTGAAGTCGTCGGTTTCGTCGAGCGCCGTCGAGACCACGCCCTGCAGGGTGATCGACTGCCCGTTGAAGATGATCACCGTGTCGCCGCCGGTCTGCTGGATCGACAGATCGCCGAAGCCGATGCCCAGCGCCGACAGATCGATCACGTCCTCCGTGCCCGCGCCGGCGGTGAAGTCCTCGATCACGTCGTCGCCCCAGAGATCGTTGTCGAAGATGAACAGGTCGTCGCCGACCTCGCCGGCCAGGGTGTCATTGTCGCCGCCGCCGGAGCCGCCGTTCAGCGTATCGTTGCCGTCATCGCCGAACATGCTGTCGTCGCCCGTGCCGCCGAAGAGCTGGTCGTTCCCGAGACCACCGTCGACCACGTCGTCGCCCGCATTGCCCAGCACCGTGTCGTCGCCGTCCTCGCCGCGCACCGTGTCGAGGCCGTCGCCGCCCTCCAGGCTGTCGTTGTCCAGCCCGCCCAGCAGCGAGTCGTTGTCCTCCTCGCCGAACAGCACGTCCTGCCCGCCGGCGCCGTTCAGCTGATCGTCGCCGATGCCGCCGAAGATCGTGTCGAAGCCGACCAGCGTGTCGAGCGCCGGATCGTCGCCATTGATCGTGTCGTTGCCGGCGCCGCCGAACAGGAGGTCCAGATTGCCGCCGCCCAGGACCAGGTCGTCGCCGCCATCGCCGTTGATCGTGTCGTCGCCGAACTGGCCGCGCAGCGTGTCGTTCCCGAGGCCGCCGTCGATGGTCTCGTCTTCGGAGCCGCCCAGCACGCGGTCGTCGCCGTCGCCGGCGTCGATGGTGTCGTTGCCGGCCCCGGCGGAGATCGTGTCGTCGCCCGCGCCGCCGACCAGCAGATCGTCATCGTCGCCGCCATTCAGGCTGTCGGCGCCGTCGCCGCCGTTCAGCGTGTCGGCCCCGGCCGCGCCGATCAGCGTGTCACTGCCGCCATTGCCATCGATGGAGTCCGCGCCCGCGCCGCCGTTCAGGCTGTCGGCGCCGAGATCGACGCCGCCGTCGATGGTGTCGTCATCCGCGCCACCATTGATCGTGTCGTTGCCGTCCCCGCCGGTCAGGCTGTCGAAGCCGGAACCGCCATCGATCAGGTCGTCGTCCGCGCCGCCGTCGACGGTGTCGTCGCCGTCGCCGCCATCCAGCGTGTCCGCCCCGTCCCCCCCGGCGATGCTGTCCGCGCCGTCCAGGCCAAAGAAGTGGTTGTCCAGCGTGTCGCCTGTCAGCGTGTCGGCGAACGCGGAACCGATGGCGCCCTCGATCGCGGTCAGCGTGTCCCCCGTGGCGTCGCCGCCATTGGCCACGCCCAGACCGAGATCGATTTCGACCGCCGCGCCGGAGGTCGAGTAGTCGGCACAGTCCTCACCCGAATTGCCCTCCAGGCTGTCGGCGCCCGCTCCGCCGCGGAGCGTGTCGTTGAGCAGACCGCCGTCGACGGAGTCGTTGCCGTCCCCGGCGACAATGAAATCGTTGCCGTCGAGTCCCTGGATGATGTCGTTGCCGGCCGTCCCGTTCAGCGGGATGTCGTCGCCATTGGTCCCCTGGATGATGCTCGGGCCGCCGAATTCGAAGTCATCCGCGTCGAGCTGGCCGACAAGCACCCCGGTCAGGACCAGGCTGTTGCCGCCGCCCAGGTCTATCGTCGTGTCCGCGCCGTCGTCGGTGGCGTTCGCCAGCACGTCGGCGAAGTCGTTCAGCGCCGAGACGCCCTGGACGTCGATCACGTCGATGGTCCCCGCGCCCGGCGTGAAGTTGCCGATGGTGTCCTTGCCGTCTCCGTCGGCGATGACGAAGCGGTCGTCGCCCGCGCCGCCGTCCATGAAATCGTCGCCCAGACCGCCGATCAGCGTGTCATCGCCGGTGCCGCCGCCCAGCGTATCGGCCCCGTCGCCGCCCTCGAGCGTGTCCGCCCCGCCGTCTCCGGTCAGGAAGTCGTCGCCGCCGCCGGCCGAGATGGTGTCCGCGCCGTCGCCGCCGAAGAAACGGTTGGCTGCCGCGCCGCCGGTGAGCGTGTCATTCGCCGCTGTGCCGATGGCGCCTTCGAAGTTCGAGACCGTATCGTCGCCGGCCAGCGTATCCGCGGTGTCGAAGTCGACCGGACCCGCCTCGCCGGAGAAGTCCAGCAGGTCCAGCCCCGCGCCGCCGTCGAGCACGTTTGCGCCTGCACCCCCGGCGACCGTGTCGGCGCCGATTCCGGCGTCGACCGTATCGTCGCCGTCGCCGGCGGCAATGCTGTCTGCGCCAGCGCCGCCGAACAGGGTATCGCCCGTCGAACTGCCGGTCAGCGTGTCGGCGAAGGCCGAGCCGATCACCTGCTCGATGCCGGAAACCGTATCGTCGCCGCCGTTGGAGAGGTCGAAGCTGACGCCCGACGTCTCGCCGGAAAAGTCGACCGTATCCGACCCCGCGCCGCCGGTTACCGAGTCCGCGCCCTGGCCGACGAACAGCAGGTCGTCGCCGTCGCCGGCGTCAAGCGTGTCATTGCCCGCATTGCCGCCCAGCGTGTCGTTGCCGTCGCCGGCGGTGATGATATCGGCCCCGATCCCGCCCAGCAGGATGTTGGCGCCGGCCGTGCCGGTCAGCGTATCGTTGAAGTCCGAGCCGGTGATGTTCTCGAAAGCCGCGATCTGGTCGCCCGCCGCGTGGCCGCCGGAAGCGGTGTTGAGCGCGATGTTCACACTCACCGCCGCCGAGGAGCCGGCGTAGGAGATCGTGTCATTGCCCAGGCCGCCGTCCAGCGTGTCCGCGCCGGCGCGGCCTTCGATCAGGTCGTCGCCCAGCAGGCCCGAGAGCAGGTTGTCGAAGCCGTCGCCGCGCAGGATGTCGTCGAAAGCCGAACCGATGAGGTTCTCGATCCGGTCGAAGATGTCGCCCGTCGCCTCGCCGCCATTGGCGAAACCGCTATCGAGGTCGACAACCACGCTCGCAGCCGAGTTCTCATAGGTCAGCGTGTCGTTGCCGAGGCCGCCGCGCATGGTGTCCGCGCCGTTGCCGCCCTCGAACAGGTCGTCGCCGGTGCCGCCGACGATGGAGTCGTCGCCGCCCTGGCCGCGCAAGGTGTCGTTGTCGAAGCCGCCCAGGATCGTGTCGTTGCCGGTGCCGCCCAGCACACTGTCGAAGCCTTCGCCGGCGTCGATGAAGTCGGCATCCGCGCCACCGTCGATGACGTCGTCGCCATGGTCGCCCAGCAGCGTGTCCGCGCCGTTGTTGCCTTCCAGCGTGTCGTTGTGACAGCCGCCGTTCAGCGAATCTGCACCCTCGCCGCCCTGAACGAAGTCGTCCTCGTCGCCGGCATTCACCGTGTCGTCGCCGTCGCCGCCGACCACCGTGTCCGCGCCGGTGTCGGTCGTGATCAGGTCAGCGTCCAGCCCGCCATTGACGGAATCTGCGCCAGCCCCGCCGATGATCGTGTCCAGGCCGTCCTCGCCGAGCAGCGTGTCGTCGCCATCGCCGCCGGTGATGCGATCGTCACCCGCGCCGCCCAGAATACTGTCCGCGCCCGCGCCGGCCTCGATGGTGTCGTCGCCCGCATCGCCGAAGGCCTGGTCGTCATCGTCGCCGGTGCGGATCAGGTCGTTGCCGTCGCCGCCGCGCACCGTGTCGAAGCCGCCATCGGCGTCCAGCACGTCATTGCCGATGCCGCCATCCAGGGAATCATTGCCGGTCCCGCCGTCCAAGGTATCCGCGCCGTCATTGCCGATCAGCGTGTCGTCGCCATCCTCGCCGAACAGGCGGTCGATGCCGCCGCCGCCGGCGATGCTGTCATTGTCCAACCCGCCACGCAGCGTGTCGTCGCCGGCGTCCCCCAGCATGGTGTCGGCTCCGGCACCGCCCGTGACCGAATCCGCGCCAACGCCACCGTCCAGAACATCCGCGCCTTCGCCGCCGTCGATGCGGTCGTCGCCATCCTCGCCGCGCAGCGTGTCGTCGCCGTCGCCGCCGAACAGGCTGTCGTTGCCGAGCCCGCCGAGGAGCGAGTCCGCCCCCGCGCCGCCCAGCAAGGTGTCGAGGCCGTCGCCGCCGTTCAACTGATCGTCGTCGTCGCCGCCGTTCAGGTTGTCATCGCCGCCGTCGCCGGTGATCGTGTCGGCGCCCGCGCCGCCATTGGCGGTGTCATTGTCCGCGCCGCCGACAATGAGATCCGCACCCTCGTCGCCCAGCAGCAGATCGGCGCCGATCTGGCCCTGCAGCGTATCGTTGCCCAGCCCCCCGGTCAGCGTGTCCGCGCCATCGCCGCCGAAGATCTGGTCGGCGCCGTCGCCGCCGTCGATCTGGTCCGCGCCGGCCGCGCCCGACAGTGTGTCGTTGTCGGCGCCGCCATCCAGCGTGTCGTTACCATCCGCGCCGCTCAGATTGTCCGCGCCATCCAGGCCGAAGATCTGATTGTCGGAGGCGTTGCCGGTGACGACATCGTCGAAGTTCGAGCCGATCAGGTTTTCGAACGCCACGACGGTGTCGCCCTGGGCATCGCCGCCGGCGCCGACGCCGCCGGACATGTCGACCGTGACGCCGGCGGCCGAGCCCGAATAGTCGATCAGATCGATGCCGTCGCCGCCGTCCAGGTCGTCCGCGCCGGCCGCGGCGAACACCGTGTCATTGCCCAGACCTGCGCGGACCGTGTCGTCGCCGGCGCCGTCGCTCACGACGTCGTTGCCCTCGCCGGCGTCGAGCGAATCGCCGCCCGCGCCGCCGACCAGGGTGTCATTGCCATTGCCGGCCAGGATCGCATCCGCGCCCAGACCGCCGTCCAGGCTGTCATTGCCGCCCGCGCCTTCCAGGGTGTCGTCGCCGTCATTGCCGATCAGCACATCGTCGCCGCCCAGCCCTTCCAGCTTGTTGGCGCTGGCGTCGCCGGTCAGCGTATCGCCGAAACCGTTGGTGCCGACCGCACTCTCGATGGAGATCAGCGTGTCGCCTGCGGCGTGGCCGCCGGTCGCGACGCCGAGCGCGATGTCCACGTTCACCGCGGCGCTGGAGCCGCGATAGTCGGCGGAATCATTGCCGTCGCCGCCGTCGAGGATGTCGGCGCCTGCGCCGCCCTCCAGGCTGTCGTCGCCCAGCCCGCCGCGGATCGTGTCGTCCCCGGCCGCAGCCGAGATCAGGTCGTTGCCGCCGCCGCCGACCAGCGAGTTCTGCAGCACGTTGCCGGTAATGATGTCGTTATCGAAGCCGCCGATGACATTCTCGATATTGGCGTAGAAGTCGCCGGTCGCGTCGGAACGGTCGCCGATGCCGGTCGTCAGGTTGACCGTCAGCGCGCCGCCGGCAGCGGAATAGTCGACCGTGTCGACGCCGTCATTGCCGTTCATGACATCCGCGCCGCCGTCGCCCAGCAGCACGTCGTCGCCGGCGCCGCCGGACAGCGTGTCATCGCCCAGGTCGCCGGTCAGCGTGTCCGACCCGGCCTCGCCCAGCACGATGTCGTTGTCGGCGCCGCCGAACAGCAAATCGCCGTCCGCGCCACCGAAGATCGTGTCGTCGCCCGCGTCGCCCAGCAGGGTGTCGACGCCATCCTCGCCCAGGATCTTGTCGGCCCCGCCGCCTCCGATGGCCGAATCGTCGCCCGTCCCGCCCTTCAGCAGGTCGAGACCCAGATTGCCGTTCAGCGTGTCGTTGCCGGCGCCGCCGCTGACGGTGTCGTCGCCGTCATCGCCCTGCACCTGATCGTCGCCACTCTCGCCCAGGACGGCGTCATTGCCGGCGCCGCCGAGCACCGTGTCGTTGCCCAATCCGCCCAGGGCCTGGTCGGACCCGTCGCCGCCATTGACCACGTCATTGCCCGCGCCGCCGCGCAAGGTGTCGTTGTCGGCCAGGCCGGAGACGATGTCGTCGTCATCGCCGCCATCCAGAACGTCATTGCCCTCGTCGCCGGTCAGCGTGTCGTTGCCGCTGTCGCCGAACATGGTGTCGTCGCCCGCGTCGCCGTCGACCACGTCCGCGCCCGCGCCGCCACGCACCAGGTCGTCGCCCAGTTCACCGCGGACAGTGTCGTTGCCCGCGTCGCCCAGAACGGAATCGTTGTCGTCGCCGCCACGGATGGAATCGTCGTCGTCGCCGCCGAAAATGCGGTCGTTGCCCGTCGAACCGAGCAGGTTGTCGACACCGGCGCCACCCAGGATGACGTCGTCGCCCGCCTCGCCGTTCAGGCCGTCCGCGCCGGCGGCGCCGTCGAGTGTGTCGTTGTCCGCGCCGCCGAAGGCAGTGTCGTCGCCGTCGCCGCCCTCCAGGCGGTCATCGCCGGCGTCGCCGTTCATGGTGTCGTTGCCCAGGCCGCCCTTCAGGATGTCACCGGCGTCGCCGCCAAACAGGCGGTCGGCGCCGGCGTCGGCCAGGATCACGTCCGAACCGTCGTTGCCAGAGAGCGTATCGTTGTCGTCGCCGCCGAAAATGCGGTCGGCATCACCGGCGCCACTGATCGAATCCGCACCCGCCAGGCCGAACAGCTTGTTGGCCGCGTTGGAGCCGACGACCGTGTCGGCGAAGGCGGTGCCCACCACGTCCTCGATGTTGACATAGCTGTCGCCCTGCGCGTCGCCGCCGGTCCCGACGCCGAGGCCCAGATCCACGTTCACGCCCGCTGCGGAACCGGAGAAGTCCAGCCGGTCCACGCCGCCGCCGCCGTTGATGGCGTCGCCCCCCGCGCCGCCGACGATCGTATCCTCGTTGGCGCCGCCGAAGATGGTGTCGTTGCCCGCGCCGTCGGCGATCAGGTCGTCGCCATTGCCCGCAGTCAGCGAATCGTCGCCGTCGCCGCCCTCCAGCGTGTCGTTGCCGTTGCCGCCGTCGATGGTGTCCGCGCCGCCGCCGCCGACGATGGAATCCTGTCCGATGCCGCCCTGGAAGAAGTTCGCGCCCGCGTCGCCGATCAGCGTGTCGTCGGTGGTGGTGCCGATCGCGCCCTCGATGGCGGTCAGCGTGTCGCCGTCGGCATCGCCGCCGGTCGCAAGGCCGAGGCCGATGTCGACGCTGATGGGTCCGGCCGAGCCCGAATAGTCGGCCACGTCGATACCTGCGCCGCCGTCCAGGCTGTCGGCGCCGGCGCCGCCCTTCAGCGTGTCGTTGTCCAGCCCGCCCAGCAGCGTATCGTCGCCGCCCAGGCCGATCAGATTGTCCGCGCCCGCGCCGCCGTCGAGCACGTTGGCGTCGGCGTTGCCCTGCAGCGTGTCGACCTGCGAGGTGCCGATGACGTTCTCGATCCTGCGCAGTTCGTCGCCCTCGGCATCAGAGCGCTCGCCCTTGCCGTTGTTCAGGTTCACTGTCACGCCTGCGGCAGAGCCGGAATAGTCGGCGACGTCGATGCCCGCGCCGCCGGCCATGCGGTCCGCGCCGGACGCGCCGATCAGGGTGTCGTCGCCCAGGCCGCCGCGCATGTCGTCATTGCCGGAGCCGCCGAACAGCAGATCGTTGCCGCCGTCACCGTTGACGATGTCGTTGCCGCCCTGGCCGAGCAGCGTGTCGGCGTCGTCGCCGCCGCGCAGGACATCGTCGTCGGAGCCGCCGTCCAGGCTGTCGCTGCCCTCGCCGCCTTCCAGGATGTCGGACTCGGTGCCGCCGAACAGGCTGTCGCCGCCCTCCCGGCCGCGGATGATGTCATTGCCGGCATTGCCCGAAAGGCTGTCGTCGCCCAGACCGCCGTCGACCGTATCGCTGCCGGTATTGCCCAGGATGGTGTCGTTGCCCACGCCGCCGAACAGCTGATCGATGCCGCCGCCGCCGTCGATCGCGTCGTCGCCATCGTCGCCCTTGACCGTATCCTTGCCGTCATTGCCGAACAGCAGGTCCGCGTCATCGCCGCCGCGGATCAGATCGTTGTCGTCGAGACCGCGGATGGTGTCGGCGCCGGCCTCGCCGAACAGCTGGTCGCGCCCGGCCTCGCCGTGAATGGAATCGTTTCCAAGTCCGCCAAGGACGGTGTCGTCGCCGAGATCGCCGTTGAGCGAGTCATTGCCGTCCTGCCCCAGGATGCGGTCGGCCCCGAGACCGCCGCGGATGGTGTCCGCGCCGATGCCGCCCTCGGTGGAATCGTCACCGTCGCCGCCGAGTACGGAATCCGCGCCGTCGCCGCCGAACAGGGTGTCGTCGCCCTCGTTGCCGGCCACGGTGTCGTCACCGATGCCGCCGAAGACCCGGTCGTTGCCCTGTTCGCCCGACACGAAATCATTGCCCGCCTCGCCGTCGACGGAATCGCCGCCGAAGCCGCCGACGATGGTGTCGCCGTCGTCGCCGCCAAGCAGCGTGTCGACGCCGGAGCCGCCGAACATCGAATCCGCACCCGCTCCGCCATCCAGCAGATCGTCGCCGGAATCGCCCAGCATGGTGTCGTTGCCGCCGTCGCCCGCGACCGTATCGTTCTCTGAGCCGCCTTCCAGCAGGTCCGCGCCCGCGCCGCCGGAGATCGAGTCGTTGTCGGCGCCGCCGCGCACCGTATCGATGCCGTCGCCGCCGGTCAGCGTGTCCGCACCCTGGCCGCCGGCCACCTCGTCATTGCCGAGGCCGCCCGCGGCGAGATCGTCGCCGTCATCGCCGACTACGCGGTCGTCGCCTTCGCCGCCGTCAAGCGTGTCATCCGCCTCGCCGCCCACCAGTGTGTCGGCGTCGACGCCGCCCGACAGCGTGTCCGCGCCCTCCTGTCCGAACATCCGGTTGGCGCCGCCCGTGGCGCTGATCAGGTCGTTGCCGCGGCCGCCCTGGATATCGTCGTCGCCGTCGCCGCCCTCCAGCGTATCCGCGCCACCGATTGTGTCGCTGCCCAGATCCCCGCGCAGCGTATCGGCGCCATCGCCGCCGGCCAGACTGTCGCCGCCCTGGCCGCCGAAGACGATGTCGTTGCCCAGACCGGCGAACACGGTGTCGGAGCCCTCGCGGCTGCGCACCAGATCGTCGCCATCGCCGGCGTCCAGCAGATCGTCACCGCTGCCGCCATCCAGAAGATCGTTCTCCGAGCCGCCGAAAAGCACGTCCGCCCCGGTCTGGCCGAACAACCGGTCGAAGCCGGCCTCGCCGAGAAGCGTGTCGTCGTCACCGCCACCCACGAGGATGTCGTTGCCGTCCTGTCCGTTCAGCGTGTCCTGGCCCGCGCCGCCCGCGATCTCATCGGAATCCGCCCCGCCGTCGATCGAATCGTCGCCGATCTCCCCCGCCAGCGAATCCGCGCCGGCGCCGCCGTCGATGGTATCGTCGCCGTCCTTGCCGAAAACCGTGTCCAGACCGTCACCGCCGGAAACCAGGTCACCGCCTTCGCCCGCGTTGATCAGGTCGCCGCCCGTGCCGCCATCGAGCGTGTCCGCGCCCGCGCCGCCGAACAGCGTATCCAGACCATCGCCGCCTGAAAGGGAGTCGTCGCCGTCGCGGCCATCAATGAAATTGCCCGAGGCGTTGCCGGAGATGGTGTCGCCTCCGGCCCCGCCGATCACGTTCTGGATGGCGTCGAGCGTGTCGGCGCCGATGCCGGCGCCGCTGGCGAGTCCGAGACCGAGGTCCACCGTGACCGGCGCGACCTGGGCGGAATAGTCCACCTGATTGAGGTCCGCGCCGCCCAGATAGGTGTCGTCGCCCAGACCGCCCACGAAGGTGTCGTCGCCTGCGTTGCCGGTCACGAAATCATTGTCCGCCCCGCCGGTCAGCAGGTCGTTGCCGTCATTGCCCTGGATGGTGTCATCACCGCCGAGCCCCGACAGGGTATCGTCCAGCGGGCTGCCGATCAGGACATCGCCGCCCGACGTCCCCGTTTCATTGACGAACGTCAATCGTGCACGGGCATCAATCCGCAGCAACTCGCACAACAGCGACATGATCGCCCTCCTAACAGGCCATCAACAGAACGTACTTGCCGCAGCGGACCCTTGATTGTCTTGTTTTTCTTGTTCGCCAATCGGTTAAACCAGAAAGGTGCGGCGGGCGCAACTGAAATGCCCCCGGGCCAGGCCGTACCGCAGCGTCCATCGGATGCGGCCGAGGTATCCGGATCGTGCCGCCACGGCCCTGCGTCATCGCGGGAAATCAGGCCCTACCCCCAAAGGACGAATGCCCCTAGGATTGGCCGGTTGATTGAATCGGTAGTCAAGGGTTCTACCCGGTCCAGTTGCAGGGAGCACCAGGATGAAGGCTGGCGCGCCATGGAGCGTCAAGGGAGTCGAACTGGACGCCCGCGAAACCGCGAAGGCCAAGGCCAGGGCGGCAGGTATGACTCTCGGCCAATGGCTCAACCGGGCGATTGTCGAGGCTGACAAGCCTGCCCCGCCGGCGCCGGCGCCACAGGGTGGCGGTTCGCTGGAGACCGCGCGGGTGATGCGGGCGATCGCCGAACTGGCGCGCCGCGTCGATCAGTTGCGCGACGCCGGCGGCTCGGCCATACCCGAAGCCGCCCGGCTGGAGGCCGCGCTGGACGATATCGGCGAACGCGTCGACCGTATGGCCCGGGCGCTACCGGCGCCGGAACAGCAGATCGACCAGCCCAGGCTGGAACGCGGCCTGCTGACCATCGTGCGCCGTCTCGACGAGCTCGACCGCAAGACCTCGGAGCAGACCGACCTGACGCCATTGCGGGAGGGCCTGAGCCGGCTGGAACAACGGATCGGCGGGGCACCGGAAGACCGCGCCGGACTGGAAGATGTCCGCCGCGCCGTCACAGAACTCGCCGAGCGGCTGGACGCCCCGCCCGGCGCCGGCGGCGAGACCGCCGAACTCAAGGCGATCGTCGAGCGGCAGGCGGAAGACATCCGCAAGCTGATGAACGGCATGGTCAACATCGCCGCCAAGATCGACGAGGTCGAGGCCGCGGTGAAAGACACCGGCCACGGCCTGCCGGCCCCCCGCGACGCGGACGCGCGCCCGGACCAGTTCGCCGAAGAGCTCGCCGCGCTCCGCCGGGAACTCGCCGAACGCGACAGTCAGACCGGCCCGGCAGGCCGAGACGCCGCATTTGCGGCGATGCTCGCTCCAGTGACCGACGCCATCCGCGATCTCGAAGGCCGGCTCGGCGCGCGCGAGCGGGCGCAGGCCGAATCCGATGCGCTGCCGCCCCCGGCCGACGCCGCGGAACCGGCAACCGAGGATGCCGAGGCCGAGCCGCCAGCGCCCGAAGCGGAGGACGAACCTGCGGACGCGCCGCTGCCGGAAGCAAGTCCGGAACTGGCCGCGCTGCACGACCTGACCGCCCGTCAGGATGAACGGATCGCGCCCAGGCACGAGTCCGATGAATACCGCGATCCCCTCTTCCATGACCTGCCCCCCTTCGACGACCCGGACGCGGCGCCCGAGGAGGAGCAGGGGGAAGAGATCGCAGCCGATGCCGAGCCGGAACCCGAAGCGGCAGCCGCAATCGATCCGATCGAAACCGTTCCGCCGCGTTCCGATGGCGGCCCCGCCATGGCGACGGAAATCCCCGAAGACGCGACTCCCGACCGGCCACGGCGGCTCGTGCCGGTGGAATCGCTGCTCGGCGATACGCTGGCCGGTCACACGCCACCGCCGGATGATCGCGACGAAGGCGGTCTTGGCGGCGTCGGCGCATTCGGCGACGACGGCGGCTTCCAGAGCCCGGGCCGTGAAGAACCGGAAGCCACTCGCCGCGACGGCGGGATGCGGCTCGATCGGCCCATCGACATCGACCGGCGGGAACCGCCGGCCCCTGCGCCCTACCCGCCGCGCCGGCGCGGCCGGGGTTATCTCGTTGCGGCGGTGATCTTCCTCGCGCTGCTGCTGGGCGGCTACTGGTTCGTCGGAACGCCGGCCTTCCAGCAGGTCGCGGAGCGGGCCAAGGCGCTCTGGGAAGACGGCCTGACCGCCGTCGGCCGGTTCGAACTGCCTGCCGGCGGCGAGGAACCGGGCGCCGAGGCGCCAATGGCGGAGAGTGAAGCGACGGCGCCCGCAGCGACCGAGCGTGCGCCTGAGACCGCTTCTCCGGAACCGGCATCCGCGGCCGCGTCAGCGGCATCATCCGCCGCGACCGACGAACCGCCGCTGCAGATGGAGACCAGCGAGACCGACCTCGCCGCCGTGAAGCCGGAAGAGCCGGCGGCGCCCGCTTCCGCGCCGCAGGAATCCGAGGTTGATCCCGTTCTTGCCGCCGCTCGCGACGGCGATGCCGAGGCTCAGTACGAAATGGCCATCCGCTACCGCGACGGCGTGGGCGTCGACGTCAGCTATGGCGAGGCGGCGGACTGGTTCGACCGCGCCGCCCAGCAGGGCCATGTCGACGCGCAGGCCAATCTGGGCGTGATGTACCGTCAGGGCGTGGGCGTGCCGCGCGATATCGATCTCGCCAAACTCTGGCTGCACGCCGCCGCGCGGTCGGGACATGCGGATGCGCAGAAGTATCTGGGCGAGGTCTATGCGCAGGACGACCTGGGCACGCCAGACTACTTCCAGGCCGCGCGCTGGTTCCGCGAGGCGGCCGAACAGGGCCTGGTCGATGCGCAGTACAACATGGGCGTGCTCTACGAAGGGGGGCTTGGGGTCCCGCGCGACTTCGAGCAGGCCTATTACTGGTTCCGCCTGGCTGCCAGGTCGGGCGACGAGACGGCTGAAGCCGACGTGCGCCGCGTCATTCCCCTGCTGACCCAGGAACAGCGCACGGAAGTCGATGCCCGTGTCGACGCCTTTACGCCGGCCAGCGGCGAGAATGCCGCAACGGCGCCGTCGGACAGCGGCCAGACCCTGACTCGGCGCGACCAGATTCGCGAACTGCAGCAATTGCTCGTCGACCGTGGCTACGACCCCGGCGAGCCCGACGGCCTGATCGGCGCCCGCACCCGCGACGCAATCCGGCAATGGCAGGAGAGCCAGGGCCTGCCCGAGACCGGACAGGTCACGATGCAGGTGCTCGAAGGCCTGCGGTCGGGCGGATGACCGGCGATGCGGACAACCGCGGCGGCCGCTCCGGGAGCGTCTGGACCATCCGTGGCGTCGAGAGCGAAATCCAGGAGGCCGCGCGTCTGGCCGCGCGCCAGTCCGGCCAGACCCTTGCCGAATGGCTGAGCCGCGTCATCGGCGCAGCGGCGCTGGCGGAACTGGACGGCACCGCGGAGGACGCGACCGCGGCGGCAGCGGCCGACATGGCGGATTTCCGGGTCCTGCTGGACGAACGGACGCGAGATTTCCTCAACCGTAACGCAACGTCCACCGGTTCGCCCGATCCGGACGTTTCCGGGGACGAGCCCATGACCGCCGTGGTGGAGCTCGATGATCCGGCGCCTTCGGGCGGTCTCTCCCCCGAGATGCAGGAAGAATTCGACCGACTGCGGTTGCTGATCCATGAATATCTCGGCGCCATGCTTCCAGCGCTGGAGTCGGTTGACGACACGTCCCGGACCTTGCGCGATCTGTCCGCTCTGGCGCAGGATGTCCGCCGCTCGGCAGAGGAAGCGCGCCGCGCGGCGGAGCTGATCGGCCCGCTGGAGCGAACACTCGCGCGCCTCGCCGACACCAGGGGACAGGATTTCACAGAGGAACGGAATGGACGTCGGTCAGCAGGTATCGGAAAACTGTTCCGAGGCTGACCGCCTGCGCCGGCGCGTTCCTCCAGGCCCGACGAGGCGCTGAACCCGACGTGCAGATCTATCTCCCCATCGCCGAGATCTCCGTCAGCATATTCCTGCTGCTCGGGCTCGGCGCGGGCGTGGGCTTTCTCTCGGGCATGTTCGGGGTCGGCGGCGGCTTCCTGATGACGCCGCTGCTGATGTTCCTCGGCATCCCGCCGGCCGTGGCCGTGGCGACCGAGGCCAACCAGATCGTCGCCGCCAGCGTCTCCGGCGCCCTGGCCCACTGGCGGCGCAGGAACGTCGACGTGAAGATGGGACTGGTGCTGCTGTGCGGCGGCCTGGTCGGATCGGTCATCGGCACGGTGATCTTCACCTGGATGAAGACGCTCGGTCAGAGCGACCTGCTGATCAAGCTCTGCTATGTGGTCTTCCTGGGGATCATCGGCGCGTTGATGTTCATCGAGAGCGCAAGGGCGCTGTTCCGCCAGCGGCGCGGCGGCGCGCGCCGCAAGAAGCGTCAGCACTACTGGATCCACGGCCTGCCGCTGAAAATGCGCTTCAAGCGCTCCAAGCTCTACATCAGCGCCCTGCCGCCGCTGCTCATCGGCTGCCTGGTCGGCATTCTCGCCGCCATCATGGGTGTCGGCGGCGGCTTCATCATGGTGCCGGCGATGATCTACCTGCTGGGCATGCCCACCGCCGTGGTGGTCGGTACGTCGCTGTTCCAGATCACCTTCGTCACCGCTGCGGTGACCGTCCTGCATTCGGTCAACACCCAGACCGTGGACGTTGTCCTGGCGCTCCTCTTGCTGACGGGATCGGTCATCGGCGCGCAGTTCGGCACACGGGTCGGTCTCTATCTGAAGGGCGAACAGCTCCGCTTCCTGCTCGCCGCCATGGTGCTGCTGGTCTGCGGCAAGCTGGCCTACGACCTGATCGCGGTGCCATCGGAGCTGTTCAGCATCGCCATCGGCGCGGAGGCAGGACATTGATCGCCCGTCTGATCCTGCTCGTCGGACTGCTGACCGGACTCGCCGCCGAGGCGCAGTCACCGCTGGTCTCCGACATCTCCTCCAGACGAATCGGCATTGATTCCAGCTTCACGGGGACCGAACTTCTGCTGTTCGGCTCGCTGAGCCAGCCCGGCGACGTCGTCATCGTCATCAAGGGCCCGCCGCAGTCGCTGACCGTGCGGCGCAAGGAGCGCATCGCCGGCGTCTGGGTCAACGCGGACGCGGTCACCTACCGCAACGTGCCGGGTTTCTATGCGGTGGTTTCCAACCGGCCCTTGACAGAGATCGCCAGCGAGCGGGTGTTGCGCCGCCACGGCATCGGCATCGAGAACATCCGGGTCGAGTCCATCGAAGGCGGCGCCACCGAGGCCGGCTTCGACGCCGCCGTCAAGCGGTTGCGCCAACAGAACAACCTGTTCCACCAGGACACCAGCGGCGTCACCATCCTGTTCGACCGGCTGTACCGGTCCACCATCGCCTTTCCCGCCAACGTGCCGGTGGGTTCCTACACGACGGAAGTCTATCTGTTCCAGGACGGCAGCGTGGTCAGCGCCCAGACCAGTCCCATCCTGATCGACAAGTCGGGCATCGAGCGGGCGCTTTTCTCGTTCGCGCACCAGTGGCCGCTGTTCTATGGCCTGTTCGCGGTGGTCATCGCCGCCTTCGCCGGCTGGGGCGCGGCGCAGATCTTCCGGAAATCCTGATCCCTCAGAGATCCGAGGCCAGGCTGGCGGCGATCGCCCACATCACCAGCCCGATCACGATATCGAAGACGCGCCAGGCCGCCGGCCGCGCGAACAGCGGCGCCAGAAGACGCGCGCCAAATCCCAGCCCGTAGAAGAAGACGGCGCTGGCGACGGCCCCGCCCAGCCAGAACAACAGCCGTCCCTCCGCATCGTGGCGTGCGGCGATCCCGCCCAGCAGCACGACCGTGTCGAGATAGACATGCGGGTTCAGAAAGGTGAAGGCGAGCGTGGCGGCGGCGGCCGCGCGCCACGATGTCTCCGCGCCCCCGGCGGGCAGCAGCCGGCCCGGACGCAACGCCCGGCCCAGCGCCAGCGCGCCATAGGCGAACAGGAACACGGCCCCGCCCAGCGTCACCCACCAGACGAGTTGCGGCGCCTGCCCGATCAGCGCGCCCAGTCCCATGACCCCCGCCCCGATCAGCAGGGCGTCGGACAGCGCGCAAATGGAGGCGATCAGAAGCACATGGCGTCGCTTCAGCCCCTGACGCAGCACGTATGCATTCTGCGCCCCGATCGCCAGGATCAGGCCGAAGCCGAGCGCAAATCCCTCCAGTGCCGGCTCCAGCGTTTCCTCCTTCGGATGGCGATGGCGAACCGGCGGCGGATATAGCACGTCCGCGCCGGGGCGCCCGGGCGGAATGCCATGTCGCCGGCCTCGCACGTCTGCCGCATGGTCGGCATGCGCCGCACGGGCTGGACCGGCGCAGGCGCCCTACCTATTTTCCGCCGCTCACGAAGGTTTCCCCGTCAGATCAGGAGTATCCCGCATGGCGTTGAGCCAGCCTGTCAGGCGCAAGCATCGGCACACGAGAGGCATCGAGATCCGCGGCTACGAGCGCGAGGACGGCCTCTGGGACATCGAGGGCGTGATCTCCGACCACAAGCCCGAGGCCTATGGCCGGATGGAGGAGCGGCGGCCCGACGGCATGGTGCACAAGATGTGGGTGCGCCTGACCGTGGACACCGACTTCCTGATCCACGAGGCAGAAAGCTGGTCCGAGATCACGCCATACGGCATCTGCAAGGACGTCAATGCGAACTTCGACGCGCTGGCAGGCCTGAAGATCGGCCCCGGCTTCAACCGCAAGGCGCGCGAACGCATC
Organism: Minwuia thermotolerans; assembly: GCF_002924445.1. Lineage (NCBI taxonomy): Bacteria > Pseudomonadati > Pseudomonadota > Alphaproteobacteria > Minwuiales > Minwuiaceae > Minwuia > Minwuia thermotolerans. The sequence continues at coordinate 26,972 of NZ_PIGG01000022.1, read as the reverse complement.
GGCGGCACCCTGGGCTGCACCCATATCGTCGAACTGCTGCCGCAGATGGCGACGGCCGCAATGCAGACCATCTGGCCGATCAAGGACAGCATGGGCGGCGACGGCCGGCCGGGCGTCAAACCGCCGATCCTGAACACCTGCCATGCCTGGGCCGAGTACAGCCCGGCGGTCAAGGAGCGCTACCCGGCGTTCCACAACCCCGACAGCAAGCTGCCCCGCGCGGGCTGAGCCGTGTTGACAGGCGGCGGCGAGCGGCTATCGTCCGCGCGCTTCGACCGAGACGTCATCCGAGGGGAAGGGCCGCCGACCATGAGCCTGCACGCGCTGGAAGAGAAGATCGAACAGGCTTGGGAGAGCCGCGACAGGATCGGCCCGGCCACGACCGGCGAACTGCGCGAGGCTGTCAACCAGGCCCTCGACGCCCTGGATTCGGGCGAGACGCGCGTCGCCGAGAAACGCTCGGGCGAATGGGTCGTGAACCAGTGGCTGAAGAAGGCGGTGCTGCTCAGCTTCCGTCTCAACGACATGACGCCGATTACCGGCGGTCCGGGCGGCGATTCCACCTGGTTCGACAAGGTGCCGAGCAAGTTCGCCGGCTGGGGCGACACCCAATTCCGCAAGGCCGGCTTCCGCGCCGTGCCGAACTGCATCGTGCGCCGTTCCGCCTATATCGCGCCGGGCGTGGTGCTGATGCCGAGCTTCGTCAACCTGGGCGCCTATGTGGACGAAGGCACCATGGTCGATACCTGGGCCACGGTCGGTTCGTGCGCCCAGATCGGCAAGGAATGTCACATCTCGGGCGGCGCCGGCATCGGCGGCGTGCTGGAGCCGCTGCAGGCGAATCCGGTGATCATCGAGGACAACTGCTTCATCGGCGCCCGTTCCGAAGTCGCCGAAGGCGTCATCGTCGAACAGGGCTCGGTGCTCTCCATGGGCGTCTATATCGGCGCTTCCACCAAGATCGTGAACCGGGAAACCGGCGAGATCCATGTCGGCCGCGTGCCGTCCTATTCCGTGGTGGTGCCCGGCGCCATGCCCGGCCCCGTGATCGACGGCCGTCCGACGCCGTCGCTCTATTGCGCCGTGATCGTCAAACGCGTCGACGAGCGCACACGGGCCAAGACCTCGATCAACGAACTGCTCCGGACCTGATCAGTCCAGCAGCCGCGGCCTGACGAAACGCCTCAGACGTCCGCTGCCGGGCTGCACGCCGCTCCAGCCGTCATCGAAGACAATCTCGGTCAGGGCGCCGGTCGGGTATGACCCGGCCAGCGCCACCATGTCCGCCTGATCGCCGTCTCCGGTCAGGGCACGGGCGAGGGTTTCGATCCCCGGACTGTGGCCCAGCATCAGCACGCGGCCGACGCGGTCGGGCAGCGCGTGGAGTATCTGCAGATAGTCGCGGGGTTCGCCGAGGTAGAGCGATCGCTCGAAACGGGGCTCGTGATCATAGCCTGCTGCTGCCGACAGGCGCCGCCAGGTTTCCCGGGTCCGCGCCGAGGTCGAGGAACAGACCAGATCCGGCGTCAGGCCCTCTTCCGCCATGTAGCGGCCCATACGGTCCGCCGCCTTGCGGCCGCGTTCGTTGAGGGGCCGGTCGTGATCGCCGAGCGCGGGGTTGCTCCAGGCGGACTTGGCGTGGCGCAGCAGCATCAGCGTCTTCATGGAGACACTGTCATGCGACGGTCAAAATGATTCAAGAGAACTGCTATAAGCACTCAGCGAGGAAACGGGACCCGGACATGAACGATACCGCGATGACGACAGCGACGAAGCGGCCGCCCGAGCCGCCCAGTCCGGCGATCGAGACGATCGACATGACGTCGCCCGACCGGTTCATCAATCGAGAACTGTCCTGGCTGCAGTTCAACGCCCGGGTGATGGAGGAATCCCAGAACCCGCGCCACCCGCTGCTGGAACGGGTGCGCTTCCTGTCGATCTCCGCTTCCAATCTGGACGAGTTCTTCATGGTCCGTGTCGCGGGCCTCTGGGACATGGTGCAGGCCGACGTGAAGACGGTGACGCCGGACGGGCTGACGCCGTCACAGCAGCTGGAGAAGATCGACGACCTTGCCGGCCGGCTGATGCGCCAGCAGCAGAGCTACTGGAGCGCGCTGCAGAAGGAACTGCGCGAGAACGGCATCGCCATCGTCGAGGCGGACGAGCTGTCGGCGACGGAACGCGAATGGCTGGACGGCCATTTCCTCGACCAGATCCTGCCGGTCCTCACACCGCTGGCCATCGACCCCGCGCACCCCTTCCCCTTCATCCCGAACCTGGGCCTGGCGATGATCGCCCAGTTGAAGCGCACCGACGACGGGCGCCTGCTGGATGCGATCGTGCCAATCCCCCAGCATGTCGCGCGCTTCGTCCGGCTGCCCAGCGATTCCATCCGCTTCGTCGCGGTCAGCCAGCTCATCGCCATGTACATGTCGCGGCTGTTCCCCGGCTACGAGATCGTCAGCCGCGGCCAGATTCGCGCCATCCGTGATTCGGACATCGAGCTGGAGGAGGAATCGGAGGATCTGGTCCGCACCTATGAATCCGCGCTCCGCCGCCGCCGCCGCGGCCACATCGTGCGTCTGCAGATCACCGGCGGACTGAACGATCATCTCAAGCGCCTGGTGGTCGAGGAGACCGACACCCGACCGCAGGACATCGTCGTGGTCGAGGGCATGCTGGCGCTAGCCGACATCAGACGGGTGATCGTCGACGAACGCCACGATCTGCTGTTCAAGCCCTATCACGCGCGCTTCCCCGAGCGCATCCGCCAGTTCGGCGGCGACTGCTTCGCCGCCATCCGCTCCAAGGACATCGTCGTACACCATCCTTTCGAGAGCTTCGATGTGGTGGTGCAGTTCCTCCGCCAGGCGGCCGAGGATCCCAACGTGCTCGCGATCAAGCAGACGCTCTACCGGACCTCTGACAATTCGCCGATCGTCCAGGCGCTGATCGCCGCCGCCGAGGCCGGCATCTCGGTGACCGCGATGGTCGAGCTCAAGGCGCGCTTCGACGAAGCCAGAAACATCAAGTGGGCCCGCGATCTGGAGCGCGCCGGCGTTCAGGTCGTCTACGGCTTCGTGGAGTTGAAGACCCACGCCAAGATCTCGCTGGTAGTGCGCCGGGAGAAGGACGGTCTCAGGACCTACTCCCATTTCGGCACCGGCAACTACCACCCGATCACGGCGAAGATCTACACCGACCTCTCCTACTTCACCGCCGACCCGCAGCTTGGCAAGGAAGCGAGCGCCATCTTCAACTTCCTCACCGGCTATGCCCGGCCCGAGGGACTGAAGGAGATCGCCTATTCGCCGCATACCCTGGCGCCGAAGGTGCTGGCCGAGATCGAGGGCGAGATCGAGCACGCCAAGGCCGGCAGGCCGGGCTGCATCTGGGCCAAGCTGAACAGCCTGGTCGACCCCGACATCATTGACGCACTCTACCGCGCCAGCCAGGCGGGGGTGGAGGTCGAACTGGTCATCCGCGGCATCTGCTGCCTCCGTCCCGGCGTTCCCGGCCTGTCCGAAAACATCCGCGTGCGCAGCCTGATCGGCCGTTTCCTCGAGCATTCGCGCATCGTCGCGTTCGGCAACGGCGCCGCCCTGCCCAGCCGCCAGGCCAAGGTCTACATCACCTCCGCCGACTGGATGCCGCGCAACCTCTACCGCCGGGTGGAGAGCTTCGTGCCGATCAAGAACGAGACCGTGCACGCCCAGGTGCTGGAACAGATCATGGTCGCCAATCTGAAGGACGACCTGCAGAGCTGGATGATGCTGCCGGATGGAGAATATCGTCGCATTCCGGTGGACGGCGAGGGATTCAGCGCGCATGAATACTTCATGACCAACCCCAGCCTGTCGGGCCGGGGCAAGGCCATGGACGGCGACCGCGCGCCGCTGGAACTCAAACTGGACGACCACGACGACTGACGGAGTCGCATGCCGGACTCGATAACCGCCAGATCAAAGTCGGACAGGATCGCCGTCGTCGACGTCGGCTCGAACTCCGTCCGGCTCGTGATATTCGGCGATAGCGAACGCGCGCCGCTCGCCATGCTCAACGAACGCGCCTTCTGCTCTCTGGGCAAGGGGCTGGGCAAGACCGGCCGGCTGAACCCGGAAGGCGTGGATTACGCGCTGAAGACGCTGCGCCGCTTCGACTGGATGAGCCGCGCCGCCGGCGCCTCGCGCGTCTTCGCCTTCGCCACGGCAGCCGTGCGCGATGCCCGCGACGGGACTGAGTTCGTGGAGCGGGCACGCCGCGAGACCGGGATCGACCTGCGCGTGCTGACCGGCCCCGAGGAAGCCAATCTCGCCGGTCTCGGCGTTCTGTTCGGACTGCCCGACGCCCAGGGCGTCGTCGGCGACCTCGGCGGCAGCAGCCTCGAACTCGCCCCGATCAGAGACCGGAAGGTTCTGGAAGGCGCGACCCTCCCCGTCGGCCCTCTGCAGTTTCCCGCCGACAGTTTCCAGCCGGCGGCCATCCGGCGCACGGTGGACGCCCATCTCGACCGCCTCGACTGGCTGGCGGGCTGTACCGGCCAGGATCTCTATCTGGTCGGCGGCACCTGGCGCGCCGTCGCCAAGCTCGATATCGGCATGCGCAATTACGGGCTGAACATCATCCACGGCTACGAGATGACCCCGGACAGGGCCATCGCCATCGCCCGTCTGATTGCGCGCCAGAGCCCCGAATCCCTGGCCGGCGCAGAAGGTATCTCCAACCGCCGCCTGCAGGTGCTGCCCGCCGCCTCGCTCGTGCTGGAGGCGATCGTGCACCGCCTGGCGCCGCCGCGGCTGGTCTTCAGCGCCCATGGGGTCCGCGAAGGCGCCTATCTCGAATGCCTCAGCGAAGCAGCCCGCGACAACGATCCGCTGCTGGCGGGCGTGGAGGCTCTGGCGCGCCACGAAGCGCGGTTCAGTCCCACGGTCGGCAAGGAAATATTCGACTGGACCGGCAATCTGTTCGCCGGCGAGAGCGCCCAGGAAGCACGGCTGAGGATGGCGGCCTGTCTGCTCTGCGATGTCGGATGGCGAACGCATCCCGACTATCGCGCCACCCAGTCCTACCGCCGCGTGCTGCGCGCGCCGCTGCTGGCCGTCAGCCACGCCGACCGCGCCTTTCTGGCGGTGACGATGCTGCGGCGATATTCCCACAAGGCCGGCCGGGACGTGGTGGACGAAGCCCGCACACTGCTCTCCGACGATCAGGTGATGCGGGCGGAACGGATCGGCGGCGCGATGCGGCTGGCTCAGACGTTGACCGGCGGCGCCCCCGGCCTGCTTCCGGCCTTCTCTCTGGAGTTGAAGGACCGCAGGATCACCCTGGCGGGACCCGCTCCGCAGATCGGGGTCATCGGCGAGTCGGTGCAGTCGCGGCTGAAGCGCCTTGCCGGGCTGTTCGACGCCGACGACGAGATCGTCGCGCTCTGATGCCGCTTCAGCGCCAGAGCGGCAGAACGAATATCGCCGCGACCGTGCAGAGCGTCAGCGCGAAGGCGCGGAACAGCCGCTCGGAGGCGAAACCGAACAGGGCGCTGCCCGAATAGATCGCCACCGCGTAGGCCGGCGCGATGAGCGCGGCGAGCATGATCCGCTCCGGCGTGAACAGGCCGGCCACAAGGTGAGCGATCCCGGCCAGCACCCCGGTCAGGCCGAAAAAGGCGAAGGTGTTCATGCGCACCTGGGCGGGCGCGGTTTCGCTGCCGACCCAGAATACGATCACCGGCGGCCCCGTCAGGCCGGCGAGGCCGCCGCCGATGCCTGCGGCTGCGCCGACGGCCACGACGCCTGCCCGGTGGAGCGGCTTGCGGCGCCTGTAGCCGCTGGCGAGGCCGGCCACGGCGACCAGAACCAGAATGGCGATGGTCCAGCGCAGCGGATCCTCCGGCGCATTGGCGAGCAGCCAGACCCCCGCCGGCGCGCCGAACACCGCGCCCAGAAACAGCGGCCGGATCTCGGCCCAGGCGCAGTGCCTGAACCCCTGCACCACCAGCGGCAGGGTGACCAGATTGTCCATGATCCAGAGCGCGATCACGGCCGTGGGCGGGTCGACGATCACGCTGGCCAGCGGCACGAAGATCATCGCCGCTCCGAAACCGGAGAAGCCCCGGACGAAGCCCGCCGCCATCGCGGCCAGCGCCAGCATCAGTGTGTCGGCGGTGAGAAACCCGGCGGCCAGCGCCGCCAGTTCGTTCATCCCCAGCCGTCCGGGGCCGGCGTGATCTCGATGACCTCGCCGTTATGGACGGCCAGGCCGATCCGGCCGTGTTTCAGGTCCAGCGCCGCGTCGCCGAAGACGCCGCGCCGCCAGCCCTTCAGCGCCTGCACGTCGGCGTCGTCATCGGCGGCGATGCGCTCCAGTTCGGCCGAGGGACAGACCAGCTTCTGGGCCACGTTGTGCGTAGCGCAGCGCCGCTTCAGCAGGACCTTCAACATCTCGATCACCGGCGCCAGTGCCGGATCCGGCGGCTCCGTCCTGGGCAACTGCGGCCATTGCTCCTTCGGCTGCTTCAGGACTTCCTGGATCGTCGACAGGATGGCCTCGCCGAAGGGACCGTGCGCGACCTTCGCGTTCAGGCCACGCACGTGGGCGAGTTTCTCGGCGTCCTTCGGCGGATCGGCCGCGATCTCCATGATCGATTCGTCGCGCACGACCCTGTTGCGCGGCAGGTTGCGGCGCTGCGCCTCCCGCTCCCGCCAGGCGGCCAGGGCCTTCAGCATGGCCAGGAAGCGCGGCTTGTTGGAGCGCGCCTTGAGACGCCGCCAGGCATCCTCCGGCTGGACGATATAGGTCTCCTTCGCCGCCAGCGTGGCCATCTCGTCGGCGACCCAGCTGGCCCGTCCGGAGCGTGCCAGCTCCTCCTGCATCTTGCGGTAGACGACGCGCAGATGGGTCACGTCGGAGAGCGCGTATTCAAGCTGCCGGTCACTCAGCGGGCGGCGCGCCCAGTCGGTGAAGCGGCTTGTCTTGTCGATCCGCTCGCCCGTCATGCGCTGGACCAGCGCGTCGTAGGCAATCGAGTCCCCGAAGCCCATGACCATCGCCGCCACCTGGGTGTCAAACAGCGGCGTCGGCGTCTCCCCGCCCTCGTGGACGAATATCTCGATGTCCTGACGCGCGGCGTGGAACACCTTCACGATCCGCTGGTCGTAGAGCAGGTCGTAGAGCGGCTTCAGGTCGATGCCCTTGGCCAGCGGGTCGACGATGACGCCTTCGTCCGCCGGACCGGCCAGTTGCACCAGGCAGAGATTCGGCCAGTAGGTGCTTTCGCGGATGAATTCGGTGTCGATGGCGACGAAGGGCTGTCCCTCCAGGTCCTCGACATAGGCGCCGAGCGCCTCGGTATCGGTGATGATCTTCATTTGGCCCAGCCTCTACCATATTCGGCGCCCCGCAATGTAGTGTTGATCTTGACAAGCCCCTCCGGCGGCTGTTCGTTCCCGTCCACATTGCCAGCCCACTCCCGATCATGGTCGAGAACATGCACGCCTATCGCAGCCACACATGCGGCGAGCTCCGCCGCGCCAACGAGACCGAAACGGTCCGCCTGTCGGGCTGGATCCACCGCAAGCGCGATCACGGCAACCTGCTGTTCGTGGACCTGCGCGACCATTATGGCCGCACCCAGTGCGTGATCGAGAGCGGCGAGCCGGGCTTCGAGACCGTCGACAACGCGCGCTCGGAGAGCGTCATCACGATTACCGGGAAGGTCGTGCTGCGCTCGGACGACACCCGGAATCCCGACCTGCCGACCGGCGACATCGAGGTCCGCATCCAGGACGTCGAGGTCCAGAGCGCGACCGGCGATTTGCCCATGCCGGTCTTCGGCGACCAGGAATATCCGGAGGACATTCGCCTCCGCTACCGCTTCCTGGACCTGCGCCGCGACCGCATGCACCGCAACGTCACCATGCGCGCGAAGATCATCGCCGACATCCGCCGGCGCATGACCGAAGGCGGCTTCTTCGAGTTCCAGACGCCGATCCTCACGGCCTCCAGCCCCGAGGGCGCGCGCGACTTCCTGGTGCCGAGCCGGCTGCATCCGGGCAAGTTCTACGCCCTGCCCCAGGCGCCGCAGCAGTTCAAGCAGCTGCTGATGATCTCGGGCTTCGACCGCTATTTCCAGATCGCGCCCTGCTTCCGCGACGAGGACGCCCGCGCCGACCGGTCCCCCGGCGAGTTCTACCAGCTCGACGTGGAAATGAGCTTCGTCGAACAGGAGGACGTCTTCCAGGCCATCGAGCCGGTGCTGACCGGCACCTTCGAGGCCTTCTCCGAATGGCCGGTGACCACCAAGCCCTTCCCCCGCATCCCCTATGCCGAGGCGATGCTGAAATACGGTTCCGACAAGCCCGACCTGCGCCTGCCCGACGCCATGGATATCCGCGACGTGACGGAGGCCTTCCGCGGCTCGGGCTTCGGCCTGTTCGCCAAGGCGGTGGAGAACGGCTCTGTGGTGCGCGCCATTCCCGCGCCGGGCGCGGCGGCGAAACCCCGCTCCTTCTTCGACCAGATGAACGACTGGGCCCGCTCCGAAGGCGCCGGCGGCCTGGGTTACATCATCTATGGCGAGGACGGCCCGCGCGGCCCCATCGCCAAGAACCTGGACGAGGAACGCGTCGAGCGGATCAGGACCGAATGCGGTCTCTCCGCCGGTGACGCGGTCTTCTTCGCCGCCGACAGGGCCGATGGCGCGGCGAATCTGGCCGGCAAGGCGCGGACCCGGCTCGGCGACCAGCTCGAACTGCTGGAACGCGAGCAGTTCAGGTTCTGCTGGATCGTCGACTTTCCCATGTTCGAATGGGACGAGGACGAGAAGAAGGTGGAGTTCTCCCACAACCCCTTCTCCATGCCCCAGGGCGGCATGGAGGCGCTGGAGACCATGGACCCGCTCGAGATCAAGGCGTTCCAGTACGACGTGGTCTGCAATGGCGTGGAACTCTCTTCGGGCGCGATCCGGAACCACCGCCCCGACATCATGCTGAAGGCCTTCGAGATCGCCGGCTACCGGGCCGAGCAGGTGGAGAAGGATTTCTCGGGGATGCTCAACGCGCTGCGCTACGGCGCCCCGCCCCATGGCGGCATCGCGCCGGGCGTCGACCGCATCGTCATGCTGATCCTGGACGAGCCGAACCTGCGCGAGATCGTGGCCTTCCCCATGAACCAGCAGGCCGAGGACCTGATGATGGGGGCGCCTGCAGAGGTCTCGCCGAAGCAGCTCCGCGAACTCCACATCCGCACGGTCCTGCCGGAGCCGGAGAAGAAGTAACAGCGGCTCCACTTGGCGCGCGTGGGATGGCTCGGCCGGCCGGCGCGCCTTCTGCCGAAGAGCCTGGCAATAACGAAGCGGTGGCGGTACCGGCATGCCACCCATGCCGGACACACGCGCAAGTGGTCGGGCGGCGGCAAACGCGATATATGGTCAGACCATGAGCGAGATCGCGGCAGCACCGGCATCGGGCGCGTCCGAGAAGGCGCGGGACAGGATCGGGTTCTTCTTCCTGAACCTGGGCCATCTCTACGACCACATGTTCATGCTGATCTTCGCCACTGTCGTGGTGGCCCTCGTCGGCATGGACGGCATGAGCTATGGCGAGCTGCTGAAGCTGGCGACGCCCGCCTTCGTGCTGTTCGGCCTGGGCTCGCTCCCCGCCGGCTGGCTGGCCGACCGCTGGTCGCGCCAGGGCATGATCACGGTCTTCTTCATCGGCATCGGCGCGTCGTCGATCCTGACCGGGCTCGCCACCTCGACCTGGCAGATCGCTCTCGGCCTCGGGGCCATCGGCCTGTTCGCCTCGATCTACCATCCCGTCGGCATCGCCATGGTGGTCGACGGGCGCGAAAAGGTCGGCAAGGCGCTCGGCATCAACGGCGTATGGGGCAACATGGGCGTGGCCGCGGCGCCGCTGGTCGCCGGCTACCTGGTGCAGACGGCAGACTGGCGGACGGCGTTCATCGTCCCCGGCATCGTCTCCGTAGTGACCGGCATGGCCTATATCGTCTTCTGCCGCGACAGCGCCCGCCGGCCGAAGACGGCGAAGCCGCAGGTCGCCGACCCTCACGACAGCGATCTGACGAAGGCCGTCCTGATCCGAGTCGCCTTCGCGCTGACGCTGACGATCCTGTTCGGCGGCATCGTCTTCCATTCGGTCGCCATCGCCCTGCCCAAGCTCTACGCCGAGCGGCTGGCCAGCCTGACCACCGACCTCGCCAATATCGGCGTCATCGTCGCCCTGATCGTCGGCGTCGCCAGTTTCGCGCAGATCGTCGTCGGCCATCTGGTCGACCGCTTCCCGGCACGGCGCATCCTGTTCCTGATCGCGCTGCTGCAGGTGCCGGCGCTGGCCGGCGTCGCGGTGCTGTTCGACCTGCCGGCGATCTTCGTCGGCTTCGCCGCGCTGCTGCTGATCCTGGGCGAGGTGCCGATCCACGACACCATCGTCACCCGCCACACCAGGGCCGCCTGGCGCGGCCGCGTCTTCGCGGTGAAGTTCGTCATCGCCCTGCTGGTGGCGGCGGCGGTGCCGTCGCTGGTCGGCGGCGTGCACGAGGCCTTCGGCTTCGACGCCCTGTTCTACGTCCTCGCCGCGGCCGCGGGCGGCGTCGCGCTGTCGGCGCTGATCCTGCCGAAGGCCCGCAAGATCGCCCGTTGAACACCTGTATTACGGAGCGCCCGTCATGACCCAGCACATCATCACCTCCGCCGAGGAGCTCCGCATCGTCTACGGCAAGGTCAGCCCGCGCGCCGCGCAGAAGGCGATCCCGAAGCTGGAAAAGCACGCGCGCAACTTCATCGCGCATTCGCCCTTTCTGGTGCTGTCCAGCGCCGCCGGCGACGGCACCGCCGACGTCAGCCCGAAGGGCGACGCGCCGGGGTTCGTCCATGTCATCGACGACAGCACCATCGCCATCCCCGACCGGCCGGGGAACAACCGCATCGACACCCTGCAGAACATCCTCGAGAACCCGAACGTCGCGGCGATCTTCCTGATCCCCGGCGTCCGCGAGACGCTCCGCGTCAACGGCAAGGCTGAGATCTCCACCGATCCGGAGCTCCTGGCGGCCATGGCGGTGAACGGCAAGAACCCGATCACGGCCATCGTCATCCGCGTCGAGCAGACTTTCCTGCACTGCGCCAAGTGCATCATCCGCTCGAAGCTGTGGGACGACGACTACCGCCCGGAGAAGGGCGCCATCCCCTCCCTGTCACGCATGATCGCCGATCAGGTGGGCATGGAGATCGACGAGGCGGAATCCGAGAAGCTGCTTGAGCAGGCCTACCGCGATCGGCTTTATTGAGCCCCGCAAGCATCAGGCGTTTCAGGGGAGGAAGCGATCATGGCGAAGATCGGATTTGTCGGCGTCGGCAACATGGGCGGCCCGATGGCCATCAACCTCATCAAGGCTGGCCATGAGGTGACCTGCTACGACCTCTCCAGCGCCGCCGTGGACAAGGTGGTGGGCGCCGGCGGCAAGGCCGCCAGCTCGGCGACGGACGCCGTCGACCGGAAGGAAATCGTCATCACCATGCTGCCCAAGGGCGACCATGTCCGGGCGGTCTATCTGGGCGAGGACGGCCTGATCCAGGCCGCCGAGGAAGGCACGCTGTTCATCGATTCGTCGACCATCGACGTCGCCACCGCGCGCGACGTGGCGAAGGTCGCCCATGACGCCGGCATGATGATGATCGACGCACCGGTCTCCGGCGGCGTCGGCGGCGCCGAGGGCGGGACGCTCACCTTCATGTGCGGCGGCCCGGAGGCGGCCTTCGAGAAGGCGAAACCGATCCTCGACGTGATGGGCGGCAAGATCGTTCACGCCGGGGGCGCCGGCAACGGCCAGGTCGCCAAGATCTGCAACAACATGGTGCTGGGCATCTCCATGCTGGCCGCGGGCGAGGCCTTCACCCTGGCCGAGAAGCTGGGTCTCGACGCCCAGACCTTCTTCGACATCGTCTCGACCTCGTCGGGCTACTGCTGGTCGATCAACGTCTACTGCCCGGTCCCCGGTCCTGTGCCCACCAGCCCCGCCAACCGGGACTACCAGCCCGGCTTTTCGGCGGAGAACATGCTCAAGGATCTGCGTCTCTCCCAGCAGGCGGCCGAGCAGTCCGGCGTCGACACCCACATGGGCCACGAGGCGATGGAGCTCTACGAACGCTTCGCCGAGGCCATGAACCAGGGCGGCAAGGATTTCTCCGGCATCATCAGGATGATCCAGGAAAAGAGCGGCGGCTGATGAACTACTGGCTGTTCAAGTCGGAACCCGGGACCTGGGGCTGGGACGACCAGGTCGCGCGCGGCGACAGGGGCGAGCACTGGGACGGCGTGCGGAACTACCAGGCCTCCAACAACATGAAGGCGATGAAGGTCGGCGACCGGGGCTTCTTCTATCACTCGGTCAACGAGAAGCGGATCGTCGGCATCGTCGAGGTGATCCGGGAATACTACCCGGACCATACCGACCCCAAGGGCCGCTTCGGCATGGTCGACGTGAAAGCGGTGAAGCCCTTCGAGACGCCGGTGACCCTGGCCGACATCAAGAACGACGAACGTCTCGCCGACCTGCCGCTGATCAAGCAGTCGCGCCTGTCGGTCATGCCGATCCCCGAGGACGCCTGGAAGATCATCTGCGAAATGGGCGGGGTGGAGCCTTAGAGCGTTCCAGTGTTGATTGAACCGCTCGACATTGTCGCCCTCGGGCCGCGGATCCTGTCCGGGGCAAGCTTTGATCCGAGGTCCTGTGCGCCTGTAGCTCCAATGTTTGATAGAGCCACTCAAACCTGTCGCCCTTGGACTCGATCCAAGGGCCCAGTGAACCAAAGAACTGGGTCCTGGGGTCAAGCCCCAGGACGCCCAGTAATTATATCAACTAGCGTAACGCTCTAAACCGCTTCCTTGGCCTGCTTGACGAACTTGTAGAGCTGGCGGTCGACGGCTTCGACGTCCTCCTGGAACTTCAGCAGCACGTTGATCGTCCGACGCACGGTCTCGACGTCGAGTTCGCTGACGTTGAGCAGAAGCAGCGTCCGCGCCCAGTCGATGGTCTCGCTGATCGCCGGCACCTTCTTCAGTTCCTCGGCCCGCAGGGCATGCACGAAGGCCACGAGCTGCTTGCGGAGCGATTCGGCGGCGGCCGGCACGCGGGCGGCGACGATGCGGCGCTCCATCTTCTCGTCGGGGAACGGGATGTAGAGGTGCAGGCAGCGGCGCTTCAGCGCGTCGCCCATCTCCCGGGTGTTGTTGGACGTCAGGAAGACGATCGGCGGGATCTTCGCCTTGATCACGCCGATCTCGGGCACGCTGATCTGATAGGCGGACAGTATCTCAAGCAGATAGGCCTCGAACTCGTAATCCGACTTGTCGATCTCGTCGATCAGCAGGACGGCGCCGTTCTCCGCCTCCAGCGCCTTCAGCAGCGGCCTGGGCTCCAGGAAGTCGTGGCTGAAGAAGACATCGGAGAAGCTGTGAAGCTGGCCCATCGCCTCGGGCAGCGATTTCGCGCCCTGCATGACGTCGCCCAGCTTCTCCTTCAGCACCTGGGTGTAGAGAAGCTGCTTGCCGTACTTCCACTCATAGAGCGCCTTGGCCTCGTCCAGCCCCTCATAGCACTGCAGGCGGATCAGCGGGATGTCGAGCATTTCGGAGGTCGCGATCGCCAGCTCGGTCTTGCCGACGCCGGGAGGACCCTCCACCAGGATCGGCTTGGTGAGCTGCTGCGCCAGGAACACGGCGGTCGCGATCCGGTCGTTGGAGATGTATCCCAGCCGGTCGAATGCCTTGTCGATCTTCGACGGGTCCGACAGCTTTTCCTGCCACTCTGCGCTCACGAACACTCCCCTTCCGCCATCGTGTCATCTGCGGGGCCCGTCATAGCCCGCCCGGGCGGACGGCGAAAGCCGCCTTCGCGCATGGCTGCGTCATTCCGTGGCGGGCCGGTCAGGCAGCAGAGACAGGCGGAAGGCGGCGAGCGCGCCCAGCGCCGCGATGCAGGCCAGCGCGGCCGGCGTCAGGAGCGCGGCGGCCGCCACGGCTTCGGCGCTGTCGCCACCCGCCATTCCCGCAACATTGGCGGCCAGCCCGGCGAGGGCCGCACCGGTGGCGAATCCGGATTGTTGCACCGTGGCGATGGCGCCGGCAGCGATGTCCGCCTCTCCCTCGCGGGCGCCGCTCATCATCCGCCCGGCGAGAAAGGCCCAGCAGGAGCCCATGCCGCAGCCGACAACCATCATCGAGGCAATGATCCCGGGCGGCGGACCGGACGGCGCGAAAACCGCGACGCCCGTCAGGCCCACGGCCATCAACGATGGACCGATAACAATCAGCCTGCGCTGGCCTTCCGCCGAGACGCCGGAGACGAATATCGCCGTGAGCGTCCATGACAGCGAGGCACTCGCCACCGAATAGCCGGCCGACAGGGGGTCGAAACCGTGCAGCCGCTGCAGGAAGAGCGGTACGTAGGTCGGCATCGCGGTGAAGGAGACGGAAACCAGCAGCGCCGCCCAGATCGCCAGGCCGGTCATCGTCACGGGCGAGAACGCATCGCTCGGCAGCAATGGCTGCTTCGAACGCCGGTCGACGGCCACCATCGCCGCGAACATCCCGATCGCCATGACGATGAAGCCGGCCTTCGCACCGGAACCACCCGCGACGGCGGCCAGTGAGATGGCGGCAATGGCGGCGCAGAGCAGCGCCACCCGGCCCGCCGGGAGCCGGATCCGGTCCCCCTCCGAGGCTTCACGCCGGGGCCGCGGCAACACCCGCAGCACCACGAGGCTGAGAACAATACCGATGCCGGCGACGGTGTAGAACGCCCCGCGCCAGTCGCCCAAGCTGGCGAAAACGCCGCCGACGAGCGGCCCGACCAGGACCGAGATGCCCCACACGCCGGCCAGCAGGGCGAAGACCCGCGGCCAGAGCCGTTCAGGGAACGTCTGCCGGACGAGAACGTAGGAGACCGCGGCGAGAACGCCGCCGCCAAGGCCCTGCACCGCGCGGGCGGCGACAAAGGCCGGCATCGACGGCGCGAGCGCGCAGGCCAGCGTCGCCACACCGAAGATCGCCGCGCCGAGGGCGAATGCGCCACGGGCGCCCACCCTGGCCGTCACCGCGCCGGTACATGTCGCGGCAACGATGGAGGACGCCAGGAAGGCGCTCATGGCCCAGCTCATCAGGGGCGCGCCACCGACCTCCTCAACGATGCTTGGCAACACTGTCGCCACCAGCATCACGTTCATGGAGTGCAGCAGGATGCCCCCCAGCATCACCGTCAGCGACGGGATCCATTCGGGACGGATGACCTCGCGCCAGCCCACCCGGCCAGCGTCGGCGCTCACCCCGCGGCTCCGATCATTGCGGCTCCGCGTTTCGACAACTTGGCGGCATCGACGCGCAAAGCGATCTTGCCCATTTCGCTCATGTCGCGCGCGAGAAGATCGAGAAATGGATCGGCCCGGGCAGCAGCATCCTTCATGGCGTTGACCTCATTCTGGAGGCGCCGGCCGAGCCGGCGCAGCGCCAGCAGCCGCGCCTCGTGCTCGGGCGACGCCGGGTCGCCGCCACAGTCTGCCATGAGCTGACGCGCCGCCGCGTGATAGAGGTCACGGTCGGCCGCCAGGCCGCCAAGCGCCGCCGCCTGTTCCTTCTCCAGCAGCGGCGCCAGCCGCCGCAGCTCGACCGCCATGCCGCCGGCCTTGATGGCGAGGCCCATGCAGTCCTCGACCCGGCGGAAACGCTTCAGTACGGTTTCCACCGCGTCGCCGGCCTCCGCCAGCAGCGCCTCGCCGGGCAGTTCGACGTTATCCAGCTTCAGCCCGCAATGACCGGAGGGCTTCAGGAAGTCGATCTTCACCCCTTCGGTCCGCGTGACCCCTTCCGCATCTTCTGGTACAAGAAACGCGCCGAAGCTCTTGCGGCCATTCGCTTCTCCGGTGATCGCGACGACCACAAAGACACCGGCGATCGGCCCGTTGGTCAGCCATGCCTTCTCGCCGTTCAGGCGCCAGCCTTCGGCGCTCCGCTCCGCCCGGGTCTTCAGATGCTTCGGATGCGCGCCCGCGCCGGGCTCGGAGATGGCGATACAGGGAGAGATGCGCCCCTGCGCCAGGTCGGGCAGCCACGCTTCCTTCTGCGCCTCGCTGCCGAACTCGGCAATGACGCGGCCGGCGATCATGTGATGGCCCATCCAGGAGGAGCAGAGACCCACCACTTCCGCCGCCTCGGCGAAGGCGGCGGCGGTATCGAACATTTCCACCGGCGTGGCGTCGATGCCGCCCCAGTCCCCCAGGCCGAAGCCGAGCCAGCCCGCCTCGCCCAGTTCCTGCCAGATCTGCCAGGGGAAGTCATCGGAGCGGATCAGGTCGGCGGCCTGCGGCGCGATGACCTCGCGGGCGTAGTCCGCCAGCTCGGCCGCCGCGTCCACGCTTACCGGCCCTTCCAGTTCGGCTTGCGCTTCTCCGCGAAGGCCTTCGGTCCTTCGATGAAGTCCTCGGAATTGCGCAGCGCCTCGACGGCCGGATAGTCGTCGAGCATGGCGTCGGCGACGTCGGCGTGCTCCAGGCCCTGGCGCACCACTTCCAGCGTGGTCCGGAGCGACACCGGCGAGCATTCCAGCATCATCTCCGCCCAGCGCTTCGCCCCGGCCAGCGCCTCGCCCTGCGGCACGACCTCGGTGACGAAGCCCAGTTCCTTGCCTTCCGCCGCCGGCACGTGGCGGCCGGTCAGCATCATGCCCATGGCCTGCTTCAACGGAATCTGCCGCGGCAGACGGTGCACGCCGCCGGCCAACGCGGCGAGCCCCACCTTCGGCTCCGGCAGCGCGAAGCGGGCATTCTCGGAGGCGACGATGATGTCGCAGGCCAGCGCGATCTCGAAGCCGCCGCCCATGGCGACGCCGTTGACCGCGGCGATCACCGGCTTCCTGCGGTCGTGGCGGCTGGTCAGTCCGCCGAAGCCCATCGGCGCATACCATTTCGGATTGCCCTCGGCCTGGTAGACCAGGTCGTTGCCGGCGGAGAAAGCGCGCTCGCCGGCGCCCGTGACGATGGCGATCCAGAGGTCGTCATTGGCCTCGAACATGTCGAAGATCGCGCCCATCTCGGCATTCGCCGGCGGATGCAGCGCGTTCATGCGCTCGGGCCGGTTGATGGTGACGGTCAGGACATGGCCGTCCTGTTCGGTGGTGGTGAATTCGCCCATGGTTTCCTCCCCCGGCGGCTGACACCCGGCTAGTGCTTCGTGATCTGTTCGATGTGTTCGACGATCTCCTCCGGATCGGCGGGCTCAGTGCCGGGCAGCACGTAATCGCCGCCCAGCCAGCGGTTGAGATCGACATTGGCGCAACGCGTGGAACAGAACGGCCGCGCCGCCTCGCTCGCCGGCTTGCCGCAGATCGGGCAGTCTTTCGTTGGTATGCGTGACATGAGGTTATCTTTCGCGGCTGAGGCGGAATTCGTCAACGGTCAGCGCGTCATAGCCGAGCCGCACCGGCCGGCCGAGATATCGGTCCAGCCCACCCGACAGACGCGCCTCGACCACGGCCTCCAGATCCCGCGACAACATCAACGCCACCGGCACCGGACCGACACCAGCCAGCTCCGCCTCGATCCGGCGCAGCACCCGCGCCAGCGCAGCCTCGGGCCGCAGATGCTGCCGCGCCGGCGCCGTTTCGCAGAGTTGCGTCAGAAGCGCCGCGGCATCCCGGCCGCGTGTCAGCGTCAGAATGGAAAACCGGTCGATCCCGCCGATCTCCACCTGCGCCGGGTCGCGCTGAAATGCCAGGCGCAACGCCTTCTCGACCTTCCTGCGTTCCGGCGCACCGCGCAGCGAGATGAAATCCACGGCGACCAAGCCGCCGATGCGCCGCAGACGAAGCTGCCGCGCCAGTTCCCGGGCGGCGGCGAGGTTGGCCTTCACCGGATCGCCCGGCGCGTCGACATCGACCGTGGTCATTGCCCGGGTCGTCTCGATGGTCAGCCGTCCGCCGCCCGGCAGGGCGACTTCCGGCGCGAGCGCGGCATCGATCTCGTCGTCAAGTTCCAGCGAACGCGAAGCCTCGCAGAGCTCGATCCGGTCGGCGAGGTCCGGCGCAAGCGCCCTGGCGCGCTGCCGCAACTCGGCCAGCAGGCCGCGGTCCGGCGTCAGGACCGCCTCCGGCGACGGGCCGGCAAGGCGAACGAAGGCCTGCTCGATCAGGTCGGGCGCGGGACGCATCAGCGCCGGTCCCTTCGGCGCCGACGCCCGGATATCGGCCCATTCGCCCTGCAGGCGACGCAGCTCGGCCAGCACCACGTCAATTTCGACCTGCGACGCCGCCGGGTGCACCAGTATCCGGCCCGCATCGCCGGCATCTGTCAGCGCCGCACCGAGCGTCTCGCGCAGGTCGTGATCGGCGACGGCCTTCGGGAAGTCGAGGCCCTCGCGCAGCGGATGGATACTGAGATAGCGGCCGTGCAGGGCGATGTCGGCGCTGGCCCGGCCCTGCTTGCCGTCGAGTCCCTCTCGGCCGGTCTGCAACAGAAGGTCCTGGCCGCGCCGCACCAGTTTCGCGATGGGCAGCTTCCTGGCGCCGGCGTCGTCGGCCGCCAGCACCCGCGCATCCGCCGCGCGCACGAAAAGGCTCAGCCCCTCGCCCGCGTCGACCGTCGCCGCCTGCAGCTCGCCGGAGACATGCGTGACACGGCCCTTCCGGATCTCTCCCGGCCGACCCGGCCCGGGCTCCGAGCTTTCGATGTGAATCTCGGCGATGCGGGACTGCTCGATCAGTGCGGCCCGGGTCTCCAGCGGTCCCCGGTCGATGAAAAGGCCTCTATCCATCCCGCCCGCTCCAGACAGGATAGCCGGCGCCCGCAAGCAGCGCCGCGCAGTCGTGAAGCGGCAGGCCGACCACATTCGACCAGGAACCGTTGATCTGTCGGACGAAGGCGTCGGCCATGCCCTGGATGGCGTAGCCGCCGGCCTTCCCCTCCCACTCGCCGGAGGCGATATACGCCTCCCGCTCGGCCCGGGTCAGGCGTTTGAACGTCACGATCGTTGTGACCCGACGGCTGGACATCTCGCCCGACGGGCGGATCAGGGCCAGCCCCGTGGTCACGCGGTGACGGCGGCCCGAGAGCAGGTCGAGACAACGCCGCGCCTCGGCTTCCGAAGTCGGCTTGGGGAGAATGCGCCGCCCGCAGCCGACGACGGTATCCGCCGCCAGCACGAAATCGCCCGCATGGGCAGGCGCGACCGCGCGCGCCTTCTCCTCGGCCAGCCTGAGCGCCAGCCGGTGGGGAAGCTCGCCGCGATAGGGGGATTCGTCGATGTCGGCTGGAAAGATTCCGTCGGGCACGATGCCGATCTGGCGAAGCAGGTCACGCCGCCTCGGCGAGGCGGAGGCCAGGATCAGGCGCGGCACGCCGGTCCCGCTCCCGGCGCGCTATTTGAAGCGATAGGTGATGCGGCCCTTGCTCAGGTCATATGGCGTCATCTCGACCATCACCCGGTCGCCGGCCAGCACGCGGATGCGGTTCTTGCGCATCTTCCCGGACGTGTGCGCCAGCACCTCGTGTTCGTTTTCGAGCTGCACCCGGAACATCGCGTTGGGCAGCAGTTCCACCACGTGACCCTCGAACTCCAGAAGTTCCTCTTTCGCCATTCCGCACCAAGTTCCCTATTCGATCATTGGCGCGCAACATGATCAATCGGACACGCTTAATCAAGCCTCCCGCGGCGCATCAGCCCCTTGCGCGCCGCCACGCCCTCCGTTATACGCAGCCTCCGTGACCGGCGGTGCCACACGGCTCCGGCGGTACCGGCCCAGGTAGCTCAGTTGGTAGAGCAGTGGACTGAAAATCCGCGTGTCGGTGGTTCGAATCCGCCCCTGGGCACCATTTTACCACTCTATCTATTTGAAAAATATGGATTTTTGGGAGATCTCATCAATCCAATCCCCCTATTAATCCCCTTGGGCGAAGTCGTAGCCTCTCCACCATTGAGCCCACTGCGGCTCCGCCGTCAGAAACGGTAAAGATCGCCCTGCATGTCTCGGAAAGCGTCGCTGATTCTGGGCAGACCGCCGAGCTTCACCTTGGCTTCACCAACGCTTCCATACCTGGCGATCAGAAACTGACCCAGCTTTGTGGTTGCCAGTTCACCTTCGCCCTTGTCCCGATAGGCATCGAGTATCCGGATCAGGAGATCTTTCAGATCATCTTGAACGGTGCCCAAGCCTTCAGCCTTAACCTTCGCTGCACGATCTTCTCGGGTCTTGGGGCTGTTGGTGAAGAGCACATAGCCCAACACATCGAACAGATCGCTATCGGGTGCATCGACCAGCCTGCGAATATCATCGAGCCGATCAGCGTCGTAACCACGTTCCGACAGCTGGATCAGGAAAGTTTGACGGCTGTCAGGGTCACTCCAGACTTTCCGCAAATGGTCTTCGTCCGTGATCAGGCCTGACAGGTCGCCGAACAGCCTCTGCATGAACTCCTGTGCCGAAATCGGTTTGCCCTCAGGGCTCCAGTAGGTCGTCGTCGCGATGTACTGAATCGATCGCGTTGTGCCGTCTGACAGCGTGATTCTGATCTTCTCCGTCGGCTCATCCTCGCCGTCACCACCTTCGCCGGGTTCGTCCGGTGAATCATCCGGCTCCGGCGGTGGTTCACTTGGGCCCGGACGAGGCGGTTCCGGAGCGAGGGGCTCGCCGTCCCAATCCGGATCCCGGAAATTCTCATGCGCCTTCACGAAATCCCAGATCGTGAAGAAGTCCTTGCCTTCATATGTACGCGTCCCTCGCCCAATGATCTGCTTGAACTCGATCATGGAGCGGATCGGACGCATCAGCACGATATGGCGGATGTTACGGGCATCCACCCCCGTGGACAGCTTCTGGGAAGTCGTCAGGACAGTCGGGATCGTCTTGTCATTGTCCTGGAAATCACGCAGATGCTGTTCGCCAACTGCACCATCGTCGGCCGTCACTCGGTGGCAATAGTTCGGATTGGTGCTGTCCTTGACCTGATTGATCAGATCCCTGACCAGTGCAGCGTGATCCTGGGTGGCGCAGAAGACCAGCGTCTTCTGCCGCTGATCCATCTGCCGCATGAACTCCTTCACACGGCTCAGTTCCCGCTCCTCGATGATGATGCGGGTGTTGAAATCGCTTTCGGTGAAGGTCTCGCCATCTTCCACTTCGCCGGCGACCAGCTCGTCGGTGCCGTCATACACATATTCGTCGATAGTGCTGGCCATTTGCCGCACCTTGAAAGGGGTCAGGAAGCCATCTTCGATCCCATCGCGCAGGGCATAGGTGTAAACCGGTTCACCGAAATAGGCGTATGTGTCGGCATTGTGCTTTCGTCGGGGCGTTGCGGTAAGCCCTAGCTGGACGGCTGGCTCGAAATATTCCAACAACCGGCGCCACTCGCTTTCGTCCTTGGCTCCGCCCCGATGGCATTCATCGATCACGATGAAGTCGAAGAAGTCGGCCGGATATTGCATGTAGACCGGCTCGTCTTCTCCGGTCATGAAGGTCTGGAAGATCGTGAAGAACAGGCTCGCGTTTCTGGGCGGCTTCCCACCATTCTTGCGGATCGTGCCGGGGTCTATCCGGGTCACTGCGTCGTTCGGGAAGGCCGAGAAGGCGTTGTAGGCCTGATCGGCGAGAATGTTCCTGTCGGCAAGGAACAGGATGCGAGGACGGCGCACCGGCTCACCGGACAGGTTCCACTTCGCCTGGAAGAGCTTCCACGCTATCTGGAAGGCGATCGACGTCTTGCCTGTTCCGGTCGCAAGGGTTAGCAGAACACGCCGATCACCTTTGGCAATTGCCTCCAGTGCGGCCGTGATCGCCTTGTGCTGGTAGTATCGCAGCTCCCACTTGCCGCCATCGGTCTCGAAGTCGACCGCGCCGAACCGCTCACGCCATTCGTTTTGGTCAGCAAAGGTCCGGTCCCATAGTTCGTCGGGCGTCGGGAAGGGCAGATCCAACTCGCCCTCGGCCCCTGTGGCCATGTCGATCTGGTACCACTTCAGTCCATTCGAAGCGTAGGCGAAGCGCGATCCGAGCCGCGTGGCATAGTCCTTGGCTTGGCCGACGCCATTGCGGTGGCTGACGCCGGCGCGCTTGGCTTCAAGCACCGCGAGCTTCTGCCCCTTGTGGATCAGCACATAATCAGCAGAGAGCCCCTTGCCCCGCTTGCCGCCCGACTGAATGCGCCCGGGACAAATGACCTCCCGCCTGACCTTCGAACCGCCTTGGCCCCAGCCGGCAGCCGTCAAGACGGGGTCTATTCGTTCCGCCCGGGTATCGGCCTCGGTTTCATCCATGGGAGGCAAGATAGTTTGTTCTCAGATAGTCGCGCCAGGGACCCCTCTTTCCCGACATGAAGGCACAATCCACTTCCTCTGTGGAGCAGCGCAAATGGCTGGCGACACCTTCGATCTGCCTGCAAAATTCTTCGTACTCGTCAGCGGACGTCAGCTCTGAGACGACAGCCGAATGTTTCAACTCGGCGCGCTGTATCCGACTTTTCCAGAGCCACACCGAGTGCCGATTAATTCTGACCACATCTCGTTTGCAAATCATGTTGATGCTGGCGCCGGCCCATTGATCAAGAATGTAGCCGGGCGGGATTTCTGGGCGGTCCCGGGGCATCAGGAAGTGAATGAGCTTCGTCCAATATGCCGGCCCAACGCCAGGCAATCGGGACTGGCCGTTGCGCTTTCTGCGGAGTTCCTGAAAAGCACGGTAGGCTTCTACGCGGTTGAGTTTGCCATCCCTGATATTCTCGCAGACCGAGAGCCACCCTTTGCTCCGCTCCCCGAGGATTCGTCGCGCATTCTCCATGTGCATCCCGCCCCAGGAAAAGATCGAGACAGCCGCCCAATCAATAGGGGTAGCTCGCGAGGAAGAGAACTCGAGAACCCTCTCGTAGTCCTGCTTGACGTCCAAACTTTCGAATAGAGGCTCATCGGGCGGCGGCGTGCCCACACCGACCGCAGTCGCCATGTTCGCCGGGACCTTTGCACCAAGACGATCACTCAATGACCCCGGCAAGCAATTCCTAAACTCGTCGAGGTGCTTCTCACTCCAACTTGCAGACATTTCAGATGATCCTTGCCCCCTGACCCGACCTTGACGATCAAACTAGGCTCTCGATCTCCAAACCCGATGCGCCACCCTGGCACTTAGGACATTTCCGATGATGGAAGTCGGAACCGTTGGCGCCGTAACGGTGACCGCAAAGTTCTCCCTTTTTCGTGCGACGCGCACATACCAAGACCCAGACATATTGCAGGTGATCTGTGCCCGGTCGGTCGGTACGGGCAATCAGTATCTGTTCATTTCTGTTGATATCGCCGGGTCGGCGCTTGGAGGCCCTCACCATCGAGTCTCCTTTCTGTGCATCAGTGCCCCGGCAGCGTGGCCGCGGCAGAAAGGTCGGGCAAAGCCGTTGACACCACCGCGACCACCCGATCCGGGTCGCTCAGACCGGGGTTCACGACCAGTCCTCTCCGAAAAGCCCTTCGAGAGGCGCCATGCTCGCCGGCAGGTCATCCCTGCAGGTCATGCCCAGATACGTGGCCGCGCGCGTCGCGCCGACATAGAGATACTTGTCGAACAGGCCCGGCAGGGCCTTCGCGAGCTCGTCGATGCTGACGAAGAAGACGGCCTCGAACTCAAGCCCCTTGATATGTTCGACATGGAATACACGGACAGCACCATCACGGCCCTTGATCCTCCCGTCGTGACAGGCCTCGACACTGATATTGTAGTCCGCAAGCACATCACCCAATGCATCGGAAACTGGCCGCACTGCATCTTCGGTGTTCACGAGAACCGCGATGGACGGCAGATCGTCAAAATTGGCGTCGATCTCGGCAATACGCTGGGCCAGCCATGACGCGATGTCTTGATTGTTTTCCAGTCCCCTGGCCAGAACCGGGCGAACACCCTCGTTGTCGGCGAAATCCGGCAGGACTGCATCGTCCTCACTGCCACCTGAGACCGCCACCAGTTGCCGCGCAAGGTTGTGAAGTTGCTGGCTTTGCCGGTACGCCACCGTGACCCTGCGAGTATTCAGATCCGGCAGCACCCACTTCATGTCCTCATCCGATCGGGCCCCCCAACTCGTCACACGCTGATTGAAATCGCCACATGCGAAAAACGAGCGGGTGTCCGGGCGGGCGAGACTTGCCATGCACGCCAGCTGGATCGGAGAGAAGTCGGTCGCTTCGTCAACAAGCACCTGGGTCCGGTAAAGCTGCGTCATGCGCTCAAGGGTCGGGCGCGCCGATGTTTCCATATCGATCAGACTGCGCGCCCCGGTGACCAATTCATTGGTGGCCCGCATCATCGAGAGCAGGATCACGTCAACTTCGTGAGGATGGATGTCGGTCAGTGCAAAGCCGTCTGCCTGATACCATCTGCCTTCACCCTGGCGGGTCCGCCGAAAACGGCGGTACCGCGCCGGGATCCTGTCGACATAGCGGCGAACGGGATTGGTAAATGACCGAAGTGCGGTCTGGACAAGAAGGCTGGCGCCGACTTCCTGCAGGTCTTCGTCCGACATGGTTCGGTCACCCAGCCACTCGATCAGACGACCTGTCGGGCCCCTTCTGGAAACATTCCTTTTCCTGGCTCGGGCGCGAGCGAGAGAACGCATCGACCGCAGATAGGCCGCCATCGCGGCGGCTCGGCCGACGGGCGGCTGATTTTCGTCCTCGTCTTCGTCGGCATCCTGATCGATGTCATCATCGGGAAGCTCTTTCAGTTCCGAGATGAACGAAGCCATATCATCAAGAAACTCCCTGTCCCGATTGACCTGAAGGTTCAACGCGCCGCGGATCTTGCCATCCGTCAGGGCCTTCATGTCTGCAACCAGCGCACCGATGTCGCTGGCCACGGGCATCAGGGATACGAAGGCGCCAGCCTGAGGCATGCGCACTGCGTCGACAATGGTTCGGACCCTGCGGCCCAGACTGGCAACATCAGCAGATGGGTGCTCACTCAGGTTTTTCGCCGCATCCCGGAGCTCTTCCCAGAAGGTCACGCGCTGCCATTGATCGAAATCTTCGAACCATGCGCGCTGATCGAGCTCCAGCTTGTCTGCGAGCGTTGGTGCATCATTTTTCATAACGAGTGGACTGCGGTTCGTCGGCGAGCGCAGGAACCTGAAGTGGTTCCGGGCCAGGTCTCCGCGAAGTTCGGTCCAGGTACGGATGCGGTCATCCGGGGCCGGAATGTCTTCCCTGTTGAAAGCCTCCTTCACATAGAGCCGGAGCAACTCGGTCGGCGTGAACATGATCCAGCTATGCGCATGCTCCTCTTCCGAACTCCGGATTTCCCGCCGCTCATCTTCATCCAGATGGACGACATCAAGCTTCTGGCCCAGGCGGCGGATCAGTGTCGTTGTCTTGCCCGTCCCCGGCGCGCCGAGGATCAGGAGGCGGCTTCTCAGCGGCATACGAAAGATTTCGCCCTGGTACCGATCGAGGACCGGCTGGTCCCGGAGGCCCATTCTCAGAACGACGCCGCGCCGCACGCCATCGCGAACGTTTGCGGCGTCGCTTTCCTCACTGAGCAAGGCATCCAGCGCGGTTTCGTCGATCCGGTCAGCTGTCTCCAGAAGAGCGCGGAGCGAATCGACAGTCACTGGGCCGTAGGCTTCTCCTTCAAGCACTGCATTGCGGCCATCCCATTCCTGATTCGACAGGAACGGCTGAAAACGGGCTCGCTCAACGACTTCCAGGAATACGTCTTCGCCACCCCTTGTCACAAGAAACGTCTCGCCGACATCCAGTTCCGCGAGGCGCCCAACTGGCGACCGATAACTGGCGAACTTCAACCGTTCATCGGTCACTGGCGGCGCCGCTGCGCGGGCGAAGTAGTAAATCGCTTCCTGGCCGTCCTCATCGACCACGAGCACCCTTGCGATCGCAGGCTCGGCGGCCAATGACCTGTATTCGCCGTCGATTTCCCTTGTCAGCCTTCGGTGGTTGTCGACACCGGCCGTCTCATTCCAGGTGTTTCTCACGACCGCTTCGGGACCACTACGGGCCCGAAGGTCCTGCAGCTTCAAGCTTGCTGCGTCAGCCACCTTCGCAAACGTGGTCAGGCACTCATCCGCAACAGGGCGGATCTGCGCCTCGGTTTCCTGCATGTCAGACATAATCCCCCCTATGGCGACGACTTGCCGGCCCTGTGCTGGGATCTCGCCGTTCAGGCTGCCCGGATCGTCAGCGGAAAACGATAACCGCTGAAGCCCACACTTTCCACGTGTACCACGCGGGCACCGTCGCCTCAGAATATGAGGCGCCATGCTGCTATGTCCGCCGGCTCTTTCAGGCTCTTGCACCCGAATGATGCTGAACCGGATCACCGGGCCACGCCGTCGTCAGGTGTCCGTCGTCAGATAAAATGGGCGTCTTGACGTGATGTGCCTTTGGAGGATCTGGCTCATCGGTTTCGATTCTACGCGGCCTGTCTCTGGTTGAGCAAGCGGCGCTGTTTCAGGGTCTGCTCCTTGATCTTCCTCCTTTCCCGGAGCGTGTCCTGGCCGCGCCCGAGATAGACGTCGGCCGGGGTGAGATTGCCGATGCTCTCGTGGTATCGGCGGTGGTTGTAATGCTCGACGAAGGCTTCGACGGCCTGCTCGAGGGCACCCGGCAGATAGTAGTTCTCGAGCAGGATGCGGTTCTTGAGGGTCTGGTGCCAGCGCTCGATCTTGCCCTGGGTCTGCGGGTGGTTCGGGGCGCCACGGACATGTTCCATGCTGCGCTCGCCGAGCCAGTCCGCCAGGTCGTGGGAGATGTACGACGAGCCGTTGTCGCTGAGCAGCCGTGGTCGGTGTCCAACGGTTGCCGTATCACAGCCCGACGCCTCGAGCGCCAGCTCAAGCGTGTCTGTGACATCGCCGGCTTTCATCGTGGTGCAGAGTTTCCAGGCGACGATGTAGCGGCTGTAGTCGTCGAGGATCGTGCTCA
>NZ_PIGG01000021.1 GCF_002924445.1 Minwuia thermotolerans | reverse complement strand
TGACCAGCCCCCAGCGATTGGTCCGGGTGGAATGTTAGTGCATGGGCGGCTTTGCCGCCAAGCCGGCCGGCTGGTGAAGCGGAGCGGAGCCTGACGGCCAGCCTGGCGGAATGATGACCTCCGGCGCCGGTGGTCGGTAGCCGAGACGGCTGTGCGGTCGGATCGTGTTGTAGTGACGGCGCCATTGTTCGATGACCACCTGCGCCTCCTTCAGCGTGTAGAAGATTTCCCCGTCGAGCAGCTCGTCCCGGAACCGGGCATTGAAGCTCTCGATAAAGCCGTTCTCCCAGGGTGACCCCGGCTCGATGAACGCCGTTCTGGCGCCCACCGCTGATATCCAGCGCCGCACGGCCTCGGCGACGAACTCGGGGCCATTGTCGGAGCGAACGAAGGCCGGTGGACCGCGGAGAATGAACAGGTCCGTCAGGACGTCGATCACATCGACCGACGAGAGCTTCCGGCGAACCCGGATCGCCAGGCTCTCGCGCGTGAACTCGTCCAGCACGTTCAAGGTCCGGAAGGTCCGGCCATCATGTGTCCGGTGGTGGACGAAGTCATAGGACCAGACATGGTTGGGCCGTTCTGCCCGCAGCCGCATGCAGGATCCGTCGCCCAGCCACAGCCGCCGCCTCTTCGGCTGCCGGGCCGGTACCTTCAACCCCTCGCGCCGCCAGAGGCGCTCGACCCGCTTGTCGTTGATCTGCCAGCCGGCCTCCCGAAGCAAGGCCGCGATCCGGCGATAGCCGTATCGGCCATACTGACGGGCCAGCTCGATCATGTCCGCCACCAGCCGGGCCTCGTCATCACGTCCACGCGGGAGATGGCGCTGCGTGGAGCGGTGCTGGCCGAGAACCCGGCAGGCCCGGCGCTCCGATATCCGGAGACGCCGGCGGACATGATCGATGCAACGTCGGCGACGCGAGGGGCTCAGAAGTTTCCCTTCGCAGCTTCACTCAGAATCTGCTTGTCCAGGGTCAGGTCGGAGACCGCCCGGCGCAGCCGCTCGTTCTCCTTCTCGAGCTCCTTCAGACGCCGCAGCTGATCGCCGCTCATGCCGCCATATTCCCTGCGCCATCGGTAGAAGGTGACTTCGCTGATACCCAGCTGCCGGATCGCATCCGCCATCGACATGCCCTGGCTGTGCAGGACGTCCGCCTGGCGGAGCTTGCCCACGATCTCCTCAGGCTTGTGACGCTTCCTTGCCATCTTTGATCCTCCTTGTTCCAAAACATCAGGATGGACCAATTCAATGGGGGAGGCTCACAAGGACGACGCCGACAGGAGTGACCACAGGCCCGTGCGGACGGTTTTCACGGTCGACTAGTGGCTGGCCACGCGGTAACAGGGCGGGATCAGGGGAGAGGTTTTTGGCTGTTTATGTCCTCGATCCAAAGGCCGACAATCGCGGCCATCCATTCTGGCAGAGCAGCAGCTATTGCGGGCGCTGCTATGTATCAGCTCCCAGCGAATCGACAGCCCGTGCCATCGCTGCCGACGCCTTTGCTGTGGCAATCAAGAAATCCAGTCAGACTTCGACAAGCAGCATCTCACCCTGGCTTCGGGCAGATTTCGTGGAGCTCCGCTTGATGGACACGCCGTTCAACAAGCAAGAAGTCGGCGACGTCTTGTTGCCTAGCGGAGAGGTAGTTCGAAGCAGAGTTTCAAAGAGTTTCAAAGGCCCGGACGGGTAACTGAGCTACGTTCTGCCGTGGCTTTCGAGGTTCTGCCGCGAAGATCGGATCGAAGCGATGCCACCGGGGCGACCGTACACTTGCCTGGCGTCCGCTGAGAGACCTGTCTGAACGATGCACTTGGCTGGATCGGGATGCCGGCCCGGGCAATGATTGTCATGAGAAGGGCGAGGGGAGATGGCATATGCAGCTAAATGAGGCTCAGCGGCAAATTCAGGCGACTGCAAGAGCGTTCGCGGAGCGGGATATCGCGCCATTCGCCGCCGAATGGGATCGCGCCGAAGGTGCGCCGCGCGAGGTGCTGTGGAAGATGGCGCAAGCGGGCCTGATGGGCGTTACCATCGATCCTGCCTATGGCGGCGCCGGCGCCGATTTCGTCTCCTACGTTCTGGCCATTGAGGAAATCGCTGCGGCCGACGGTGGCCTGTCGAACATGATGGCGGCCAACAACTCACCCGTGGGAACCGCATTGGCCGAGCATGGCAGTGAACGCCAGAAGAAGGAGTACCTCTCCAGGATCACTTCCGGCGAATGGCTCGGCTGCATCCATCTGACCGAACCGCACACCGGCAGCGACGCAGCGGCCATCCGCACCCGGGCGGTCGCCGACGGAGACGTCTACCGGCTGAACGGGCACAAGGCGTTCATCACGGCCGGCGCCAGCGCCGACCTGGCCATGATCGTCGCTGTCACCGATCCCGAAGCCGGCAAGCGCGGGATCAGCACCTTCGTCACACCGACCGACAATCCTGGCTACAAGGTCATTGCGAAGGAACGGAAGCTCGGCCATCGAACCAACGATACCTGCCAGGTGGTATTCGAAGACATGGTGGTCCCGAACTCCGACTTGCTGGGCGCGCCCGGACGCGGCCTCGGAATTGCGCTCGCCAATCTGTCCGCCGGTCGCATCGGTGCGGCGGCACAGTCCACAGGCGGAGCCCGCGCGGCGCTGAAGGCGGCCATTGCCTATGCGCGAGAGCGGGAGACGTTCGGCCGCAAGATCATCGAACATCAGGCCGTAGCCTTCAAACTGGCCGATATGGCGACACAGGTGGAGGCCGCCCGACAGCTCTATCTGCATGCCGCAATGCTGAAGGACCGCGGTGTGGATTGCGCGCGCGAGGCATCCATGGCCAAGCTCTTCGCCTCCGAAATGGCAGAGCGGGTCGCGTCCGAGGCCATCCAGATCCATGGCGGCTATGGTTTCCTGAACGACTTCCCCGTGGAGAAGATCTATCGCGACGTGCGCGTCTACCAGATCTACGAGGGAACGTCAGAAGTTCAGAGGATGATGATTTCTCGTACCCTGGACGGGCTGGACCTCTAACGGGACCGCCGCAGCGTTCCGCTCTTTTCCGACGCGGGCCCGGGGCGCGTGTGACGGGGCCTCAGCCGACGGCAGCGCCGAAGTCGCGGACGATGTTGTCAAGATCGTCGAGGTGGCGGAGCGTGAAGTCTGCGTCCTGCAGGTTCGCGTGCGGCGGCGAGACGATCAGGCGATGGACGCCGAGCGCGGCGTAGCGCTCAATCCGATCGGGCGTGGGTCGCGAGAACATGAAGAGCGAGATCGGCACCGTCGAAGGGTCGCGGCCATTCTTTTCCAGCTCGGCACGGAATTCCCCGATCCGCCCGGCCACGTCAGGTTTGCCGTCTGTGCCCTTCAGCATGTGGTCGATCGGCATCCACTCGTCGGCGCACGCGGCGGCGTGGGCGATGCCAACGGGTCCGAAGTTGCCGAGCAAGATCGGGATCCTACCGCGGACAGGTTTGGGATAGACCCAGGATGACGAGAGCTTCTCGTACTTGCCTTCGAAGGATGCAATCTCGTCGCGCCAGATCGTCCGGAGCGCGTCGATCCTTTCGCGCATCGCCGAATAGCGCTGGCGGAAGGGCAGTTCGGGGCGATGGTCGGCCAGTTCCTCGGCGTTCCAGCCGACGCCGACGCCGAACTCCAGCCGCCCGTCGCTGACTACATCGAGCGTCGCGGTCTGCATGGCGAGGTCCGGCAGCGTGTGCTGAAGAAGCAGGCAGACGCCGGTCCCGAGCTTCAGCCGCGTCGTTGCTGACGCCGCGGAGGCCAGCGAGACCATGGGATGCATCATGTGCAGATAGCCTTCAGGCAGCTCACCGCCCGTGATGAAGGGCGAGGTGCGGTCGACGGGGATGTGGCTGTGTTCGGGCACCCAGAAGGAAT
This sequence comes from Minwuia thermotolerans, assembly GCF_002924445.1. Lineage (NCBI taxonomy): Bacteria > Pseudomonadati > Pseudomonadota > Alphaproteobacteria > Minwuiales > Minwuiaceae > Minwuia > Minwuia thermotolerans. Next base: position 3,339 of record NZ_PIGG01000021.1, on the reverse strand, counting down.
CGAAGCCGCGCTGCTCGAGTTCCGCGGCCAGCCGAGCCGGCCGGATGCCGTAGGCCGAGTTCATGCACATGTAACCGAATTTCATGGCGGCTCCTCCCCGATGCGACAACGATGCCAAGGGTAAACGCGTTGGCCCTCGAGGGCTAACTCCCGTCAACTCAAGGGTCGACTGGCTGTCCCGCATGAAACCCGGACCATAGACCGGCTGAAGTCCAGGGGGTGGTCACTTGATTGTTTAGAAAGCGAGCGCTGCGCCCGGGCGTGGCCAGTCGCAGGCAACAAGCCGGCCTGTCGCCGACAGCGTGATGAAGGCCTTCTCGAGATCGGCACCACCAAAACAGATATTTGTTGTCATGGGATCGGGCAGGCCGAGGTGTTCGACAGAGCTTCCGTCGGGGCTGATGATCGTGATGCCGCCGCGGATCAGGGTTGCGACGCAGATGTTGCCGTTCGCCTCGACGGCGAGAGAATCATAACGCTGATAGCCTTCAGGTGCCGCGAGTACGTCGCCGCCGCCATGGGCGGGCCAGGGGTCCATACGAAGCTCGCCCGGCGCCGTCACATCCCAGGCCAGCACGCGCGCCGGTTCGGTTTCGGCCACGTAGAGTCGTTTGCCGTCGGGCGAGAGACCGATGCCGTTCGGCGTGATCAACGGATGGACAACTTCCCGGATCTCGCTGCTGTCGGCCCTGGCATAGTAGACGCCGCCGAGATCGATCCGACGCGGATGCCGCTTGCCGAGATCGGTGAACCAGAACCCGCCGTCGGAATCGAAAACGATGTCGTTGGGGCCCTGCAGCGGATGGCCGTCGCAAGTTTCGTAGAGAACCTCCACCTCGCCGGTATCGAGGTCGACCCGTTCGATCCAGCCATTGCTGTAACCGGGTGCCGGCCCGGTTGGGCGCATGTACTCGCCGTCAGGGCCCTCGCGGCTCCAGGAGAAGCCACCATTGTTGCAGATGTAGCATTTGCCGTCGGGCCCGATCGCCGCGCCGTTGGGGCCGCCGCCGGTTTCTGCGATGACATCGATACGGCCGTCCGGGGTGACGCGGCTCAGTGTGCCGCGGGCGATCTCGACCAGGATGACACTACCATCGGCCATACAGATCGGTCCTTCGGGGAACTGCAGGCCTGACGTGACCTCGACGAATTCAATCATGGACACCGCTCTCCTGCTCCGCCCAGACGGGAACGCTCCCGCAATCATACAGCTTACCGGGAGCGGAGCGAGTTTGCTCTGACAGTGCCTTCCGTGGCGATGTGGCGTTTGTCTTGCCCGGGATATACGGGTTTCTCGAAGTCGGGCGCTACCGCTGCCTGATATGGCTGCCGCCAACAAGGTGCTGCAATGGAGTCTCGCCCATTTGTTCAAGTGCGCGGTCGTCAGACCGCCCCAAGGACGTCCGCAACATGGCTCGACCGGCAATATCGGATGCGACGGCGATCAATAGGCGCGCAATCCGATTCAATTCACATGGTCGCCGTTCCCAAACGCCGTCGGGTTGCCCGCCGAGCCACTCTGAGTCACGCTAAACTTCGTCGGAAGAGGCCCTATGGGAAATCCCCGACTAGATACATCAATGGAGGCGATTGTGCGCGTTCACGCGACAATGCGCCGTTTTCTGCTGTACGTTGCGATACTCGCCGCGGCAGCGGGCGCCGGCTGGACCCAGGCGTCCGAATCCGACCGCCCGCTGGCGCTACTTGCGGTGGTGGACGGACCAATCGGTCCCGGCACAGCGCATTTCGTCTCCCGCGCAGTCGACACGGCGCAGCAGCGCGACGCCGAAGTGCTCGTCCTGCGGCTCGACACTCCGGGCGGCCTCGCCACCAGCATGCGCGACGTCATTGCCCGAATCCTGTCCTCCGAAGTGCCGGTCATCGGCTATGTCGCACCGCCGGGCGCGCACGCCGCCTCGGCTGGTACCTACATCCTGTACGCCACCCCCCTCGCCGCCATGGCACCGGGCACCAACATCGGCGCGGCAACGCCGGTGCAGATCGGCGGTGGCGGCCTGCCGGGCCTACCTTCGTCGAAGGACGAGCCGCAGAAACCGTCTGAAGACGGCGAGACCGTGAGCCTCCCCCATTGAATTGGTCCATCCTGATGTTTTGGAACAAGGAGGATCAAAGATGGCAAGGAAGCGTCACAAGCCTGAGGAGATCGTGGGCAAGCTCCGCCAGGCGGACGTCCTGCACAGCCAGGGCATGTCGATGGCGGATGCGATCCGGCAGCTGGGTATCAGCGAAGTCACCTTCTACCGATGGCGCAGGGAATATGGCGGCATGAGCGGCGATCAGCTGCGGCGTCTGAAGGAGCTCGAGAAGGAGAACGAGCGGCTGCGCCGGGCGGTCTCCGACCTGACCCTGGACAAGCAGATTCTGAGTGAAGCTGCGAAGGGAAACTTCTGAGCCCCTCGCGTCGCCGACGTTGCATCGATCATGTCCGCCGGCGTCTCCGGATATCGGAGCGCCGGGCCTGCCGGGTTCTCGGCCAGCACCGCTCCACGCAGCGCCATCTCCCGCGTGGACGTGATGACGAGGCCCGGCTGGTGGCGGACATGATCGAGCTGGCCCGTCAGTATGGCCGATACGGCTATCGCCGGATCGCGGCCTTGCTTCGGGAGGCCGGCTGGCAGATCAACGACAAGCGGGTCGAGCGCCTCTGGCGGCGCGAGGGGTTGAAGGTACCGGCCCGGCAGCCGAAGAGGCGGCGGCTGTGGCTGGGCGACGGATCCTGCATGCGGCTGCGGGCAGAACGGCCCAACCATGTCTGGTCCTATGACTTCGTCCACCACCGGACACATGATGGCCGGACCTTCCGGACCTTGAACGTGCTGGACGAGTTCACGCGCGAGAGCCTGGCGATCCGGGTTCGCCGGAAGCTCTCGTCGGTCGATGTGATCGACGTCCTGACGGACCTGTTCATTCTCCGCGGTCCACCGGCCTTCGTTCGCTCCGACAATGGCCCCGAGTTCGTCGCCGAGGCCGTGCGGCGCTGGATATCAGCGGTGGGCGCCAGAACGGCGTTCATCGAGCCGGGGTCACCCTGGGAGAACGGCTTTATCGAGAGCTTCAATGCCCGGTTCCGGGACGAGCTGCTCGACGGGGAAATCTTCTACACGCTGAAGGAGGCGCAGGTGGTCATCGAACAATGGCGCCGTCACTACAACACGATCCGACCGCACAGCCGTCTCGGCTACCGACCACCGGCGCCGGAGGTCATCATTCCGCCAGGCTGGCCGTCAGGCTCCGCTCCGCTTCACCAGCCGGCCGGCTTGGCGGCAAAGCCGCCCATGCACTAACATTCCACCCGGACCAATCGCTGGGGGCTGGTCA
>NZ_PIGG01000020.1:7500-59157 GCF_002924445.1 Minwuia thermotolerans | reverse complement strand
GGTCGGCGGAGATCAGCAGCGGTTCAGCCGCGCGGGGATGGATGCGGGGTTCTCGATGTCGAAGCCGAAGGCGCGGTCGAGGGCCGGCTGCAGCAGCTCGTCCAGCTTCGCCTGGGTCGGCCCGAACGGGTCCATCCGCCGGTCGGCCTCGAGCCCGAAGCGGCGCTGGAAGGCGCCCAGGCCGAACTCGAAATCATGGCCGTCGGCGGTGCCCGTCCGACCGTCGGGACGGCGCGCCTTCTCGGGCGGGTAGTAGCCCAGCAGACCCAGCGCCGCCTTGGCCGCCTTCACGTCCGCCTCGCGGTTGGCGCCGCCCTCGCCGACCGGCAGATCGAGCGGCAGGTTGGCGCCCCGGCCCAGCAGGTCCCGCGCCGGCCGCTTCGCGCCGGCCGTCGCCTTCGCATGCCGCGCCGCGTCCAGCGCCTGCACCGTCGGGCCCGCCGGGTCCATCACGCCGTCCGGCTCCAGACCCTTCGACTTCTGGAACGCCTTCAGCCCCTGGAACAGCCGCCGCTCGGCGACCGGCTGGAAGCCGAGATCCGGCCAGGGCCGGTAATGACCCAGATCCGCCAGCGCCCGCTGCGCGCCCACGATGTCGCCATCCCGCATCGGCGTCTTCGCCGAAACCCAGTGAGCGGGGCGAAAAGGGCGGGTGAAGGTGGGCCTCGGCGGGGTCGGGATGGCCGGCATCTGTCATGCTCCCTGGCTGGGCATCGCGCATGACAGGGGTATTTATACCGGCCCGACCTTAAGCGTGCCGGGTTTTTCGCGCTGCAATGGTACGGCGTTCTCCCTCTCCACTTGACCTCGGCTTCTCCGCCCGGCTTGATCGGGCCGCAATGTCCTGGGGAGGATTTCCGACAGATGAACGCCGTCACGCTGGCCAGCCCGCTCACCCTGCCCTGCGGGGCCGTCATCAAGAACCGCTTCGGCAAGGCGCCGCTGACCGAGGGTCTGGCCGACCCCGAGCACCGCGCCACCGAGCGTCATGTCCGCCTCTACCGCCGCTGGGCCGAGGGCGGCGCGGGGCTGGTGGTCACCGGCAATGTCCAGGTCGACCGGCGCTATCTGGAGCGGCCGGGCAATGTGGTCATCGACGGCCCGCAGGACGCGCAGGCGCTGGCCCGGCTCCGCGCCTACGCCGAGGCGGGGACGGCCAACGGCACGCAGCTGTGGATGCAGCTCAACCATCCGGGCCGGCAGACGCCGCGCCGGGTCTGCGAGCAGCCGGTGGCGCCGTCCGCCGTGAAGCTGAACCTGCCCGAGAGCGCCTTCGCGCCGCCGCGCGCGCTGACCGCCGACGAGGTCGACGACGTCATCGCCCGCTTCGCCCATGCGGCGAAGGTGGCGCAGGACACGGGCTTTTCCGGCGTTCAGGTGCATGCGGCGCACGGCTATCTGCTGAGCCAGTTCCTCACCCCGCTGGTCAACCGGCGCACCGACAGATGGGGCGGCAGTCTGGAGAACCGGGCGCGGCTGCTGCTGGAGATCGTGCGCGCCATCCGCGCCGCCTGCGGCCCTGCTTTCCCCATCGGGGCAAAGCTGAACTCGTCGGACTTCCAGCAGGGCGGCTTCGACAATGACGAGTGCCTGCAGGTGGTGCAGTGGCTGGAACAGGCCGGCCTGGATCACCTGGAGATCTCCGGCGGCAATTACGAGGAGCCGTCGATGATGGGCTCGAAGACCAGCGAGGGGAAATCGGTGGCCGAGAGCACGGTGAAGCGCGAGGCCTATTTCATGGAATACGCCGAGCAGATCCGCGCGGTGACGAAGCTGCCGCTGATGGTCACCGGTGGCTTCCGCAGCCGCGCCTCGATGGAGCAGGCGCTGGCGTCGGGCGCGCTGGACATGATCGGCCTGGGCCGGCCCATGTGCGTGGAAACCGACGCGCCCGACCGACTGCTGGCCGGGGCCGAGAGCGTCGGCGCCTGGGAGCGGGAGATCCGCCCGCCCAAGGCCGGCATGGGCTGGTTCGCGCTCAACCTGATCCGCCATGGCGACGGGCTCGATCCCGACACGGCCATGACCGGCGAGGAGGCGATCAGGGCCTATGTCGCCAACGAGGAGGCGACGGCGCAGCGCATGGCCCGCCCCGCCGCCTGACTGCGCCGGCTCAACGTGTCACCCCCGCCTCCGTGCGGGGGTCCGGAGCGGCTTCGCGAGTCATCCGGATAACCGGATGCCCGCACGATGGCGGGCATGACACCGAACGCATGATCGTTTCAGGCGAAGGGCTTCGCGGCGCGGGAGAGCTGCAGCGCGTCGTCCAGCGTGTGGCGGAACTCGACCAGTTCGGTCTGGGGGAGGAAGGCGCCGATCCGGACCCGGCGGCCGTGGCTGCCGACATAGAGCTTCCGCCCGCCGGCGGTGTCGGTCTCCATGTCCGTCCTGGACCAGTAGGACGGGAAGCTCCAGCTCTGCACCCGCCCGTCGGGGCGGCGGCGCATCACCGTCAGCGTGCCGTTGTCGATCACCACGCGCTCGCGCTGGCGCGCCGCGCGGTAGCTCATGCGGAAGGCGAACCAGACCAGCAGCACGTCGAGACCGAAGAAGCCCATCACGGGCCAGGCGCCCTTGACCATGAAGATCGTGCCGGCGGTGAAGCTCACCCCGCCGATCAGGGCCATCACCACCAGGAAGCCCCGAGGGCCCAGCGAGCGGTGCGGACGCAGGACGAAATCGTGTTCTGGGGCGGACTCGTTCATTGAGGTCAATTTAGTCGCCGCCACGGCGCGCGCAATTGCGGAAAAGCGGCCCGACACCTATTGTCGGCGCAGAACCAAGGCAATCGGAGGATCGTCCCATGGGCCTGCCGGCGGAGAAGATCGCGGGCGTCGTCGAGGAGCTGAAGGCGCTGCTGGGCGACCGGGTCAGCACCGCCGCGGCGGTGCGCGAGCATCATGGCCATGACGAGAGCTATCACCACGCCGCCCTCCCGGACGCCGTCTGCTTCGCGCATGCGACCGAGGAAGTCGCGGAGATCGTGAAGATCTGCGCCCGCCACGGCGCGCCGATCATTCCCTATGGCGTCGGCACCTCGCTGGAGGGCCACGTCATCCCCGCCGACGGCGGCGTCACCATCGACATGTCGCAGATGAATGAGGTCCTCGAGGTCAATGCCGAGGACCTGGACTGCACCGTGCAGGCGGGCGTCACCCGCAAGGCGCTGAACGAATACCTGCGCGACACCGGGCTGTTCTTCCCCATCGACCCGGGCGCCGACGCCTCGATCGGCGGCATGACCGCGACCCGGGCCTCGGGCACCAACGCCGTGCGCTACGGCACCATGCGCGAGAACGTGCTGGCGCTGACGGTGGTCATGGCCGACGGGAGGATCATCAAGACCAACCGCCGGGCGCGGAAGTCAGCCGCGGGCTACGACCTGACCCGGCTGATGGTCGGCTCCGAGGGCACGCTGGGCATCATCACGGAGATCACGCTCCGTCTCTTCGGCATTCCGGAGGCGATGAGTTCGGCGGTGGTTTCCTTCCCCGATCTCGAGGCCGCGGTGAACACGGTCATCACCACCATCCAGGCCGGCGTGCCGATCGCGCGCATCGAGCTGCTGGACGAGGTGCAGATGGACGCGGTCAACCGCTATTCCGGCTATGACTATCCGGTCCAGCCGACGCTGTTCCTGGAGTTCCACGGCTCGGAGACGGGCGTGAAGGAACAGGCCGAGACGGTCGGCGCGATCTGCGAGGATTTCGGCGGCGCCGATTTCCAGTGGACCACAAGGCCCGAGGACCGCAACCGCCTCTGGCAGGCGCGCCACGACGCCGCCTACGCTGCCAAGTCGCTGAAGAAGAACGCCTCCATCTGGGCGACGGACGTCTGCGTGCCGATCTCGCGCCTGGCCGAGTGCATCCTGGAGACCAAGAAGGACATCGTCGAGAACGAGCTCACCGCGCCCATCGTCGGCCATGTCGGCGACGGCAACTTCCACCTCGCCTTCGTCTTCGAGGAGGGCGACGAGGAAGGCTTCCGCCGCGCCGAGCAGGTCAACGACCGCATGGTCATGCGCGCGCTGGCCATGGGCGGCACCTGTACCGGCGAACACGGCGTCGGCACCGGCAAGATGAAGTTCCTGGTTGCCGAGCACGGCGACGCGGTGGCGGTGATGCGGGAGATCAAGAAGGCGCTCGACCCGCAGAACATCATGAACCCGGGCAAGATCTTCTAGGTCTGAACCCTTGAACGCGCCCGTTCGCCTCATCGTCGGCATGTCGGGCGCCTCGGGCGCGGTCTACGGCATCCGGCTGCTGGAGGCCCTGCGCGGGACGCCGGTCGAATCGCATCTGGTGATGAGCCGCGCGGCGGCCATGACCATCGCCTACGAGACCGACCGGACGGCCGAGCAGGTCCGCAGGCTGGCGGACGTCGCCTATCCGGTGGGCGATATCGGCGCCGCCATCGCCTCGGGCAGCTACCGCACCGCCGGCATGGTGGTGGCGCCCTGCTCGATCCGGACGTTGTCTGAAGTCGCGACCTGCGCCACCTCGAACCTGCTGACCCGCGCCGCCGACGTGGTGCTCAAGGAGCGCCGGCGGCTGGTGCTGCTGGTCCGGGAGACGCCGCTGCACACCGGACATCTCAGGATGATGGCCCAGGCCTCCGAATCCGGCGCCATCATCATGCCGCCCGTGCCCGCCTTCTATGCGAAGCCGCAGAGCCTGGACGACATGATCGATCACACGATCGGCCGGGTGCTCGACCTCTTCGACATCGAGAACGCGCTGGTGAAGCGCTGGAAGGACGGTTGAGGACGACCCCGGCTCAGCCCGTCGTCAGCCCGCCGCCGACCACCAGGATCTGTCCGGAGATGTAGTCGCTCTCCGGCGTGCAGAGCAGGTAGACCCCGCCGGCGGCGTCCTCCGGCGTGCCCATGCGGCCCAGCGGGATCTGGCGGACCAGATCGTCGGTCATGGCTTCGGGAAACCCGACCTTGTGGTCCTTGTCGCCGACCTTGATCGACGCCTGCTGGCCGGCCTCGAACCGCTGGGTCAGCCGCGTGTCGATGAGGCCGAAGGCGATGGCGTTGACCGTGACGTTGTAGCGGCCCCATTCGCGGGCCATCGCCGTGGTGATGCCGATCGCCGCGCCCTTGCCCGCGGCGTAGGAGACGCCGCCGGCCATGCCGTAATACGCCGCGATGGAGGAAATGTTGACCACCTTGCGCGTGACGGTCCGGCCTTCGGCCTGCTCGGCGCGGTGACGTTCGCGGAAGTGCGGCGCGGCGGCGCGCAGCACCTTCATCGGCGCCGCCGCATGGACGTCCAGCATCGCCTGGATCTGCTCGTCGGTGTGGTTCTGGATCGTGGTGTTCCAGATATAGCCGGCGTTGTTGACGATGATGTCGAGTCCGCCGAGCGACTGCAGCGCGCCCTGGACCAGATCGTCGGCCATGCCGGCGGCGGTCACCGAGCCCGCCAGCCCCGCGGCGCGGCCGCCCTGCTCCCTGATCTCGTGCATCACCTCGCCCATGGGCTCGGCGTCCAGATCGTTGACGAAGACCGCAGCGCCCTCGGCCGCCAGTTTCAGCGCCACGGCGCGGCCGATGCCGCGCCCCGCGCCGGTGACCAGCGCCACCTTGCCGTCCAGACTACCCATTTCATCCTCCCCCAAGGCATATCGAAGAAAAGTCCTTCGCTTCGCTCAGTGTACTTTTCTTCGGATGGCGTTGCGTCGCCGTCGCTCGAGGCGGCTCGTCGCGGCGGCGACTTGTCGTTCTGACTTCAGCGTCGCCGCAAGGCCGCCCTTGCGGCGACGCTGCCTGAACCTTCCGTGAGAAAGTACACCGAGCCTTTGGCGAGGAACTTTCTCACGACGTACCTTCCACCCCGCACCAGTCGGCGACGAACAGGGCCACGGTCTTGGTCACGTCGAGCGTGGACTTCAGGCTGACCCGCTCGTCGAAGCCATGGATGTGCTCGGATTTCGGCCCGTAGACCAGCGCCGGGGTGTCGTCGTAGAGCATGGCCACGCGGGCATCGAGATAGGCGGGCATGGTGGCGTCGCCCAGTTCGGCCGCCCGGACCTGCCGGTGCGCGTCGGCCAGGCAGGCTTCCGCGTCGGAGCCGGGCGGCAGCGCATAGCCTTCCGCGGCGAAGCCGTTATAGGTCAAGCTCGGCGGATGATTGGAGAGGAACGGGTCGTCCAGCGCCGCGCCGCGGATGGCGCCTTCCAGGCGACGCTTCGCCTCCTCGACCGAGGTGCCGGGATAGATGCCGGCGCGCACGTCGAAGCGGCACCAGGCGGGCACCGACGAGGCCCAGTCGCCGCCGGCGATCTTGCCGATATTGATGGTGATCGGGTGCGTGGCGTCCTCGAAATGGGGGTGATCGCCCTTTTCCGCGTTCATTTCCGCCTCGAGTTCCTTCAGCGCCTGGATCAGCTTGTAGGCTGCGATGATGGCGTTGGAGCCGACGGTGGATTCGTAGACATGGGCAGGCCGGCCGCGCACCTCCACCTGGAACCAGAGCACCCCGACATTGGCGCGGACGAGCTGGTCGTGGGTCGGTTCGGTGATCAGGACGGCGTCGGCGTGATAGCCGCGCACCAGGCAGGACAGCGCGCCGTTGCCGGTGCACTCCTCTTCGGTCACCGACTGCATGTAGACCGTCGACGCCGGCTCGACCCCCGCGCGGCGGAGCGCGTCGAAGGCGAAGAGGTTGGCGGCGATGCCCGCCTTCATGTCGCCGGAACCGCGGCCGTAGAGCCAGTCGCCCTCGATCCGCGGCTCGTAGGGCGGCGTCGTCCACATGTCGAGCGGACCGACGGGCACCACGTCGACATGGCCGTTGAGGATCAGCGAGCGCCCCTTCTCCGACTTCGGGCGCCAGGCGCCGACGACGTTGACCGCATTGTCGTAGGAGACGGTGACCGGCGAGAAGCCCGGATGATCCTCGATCTCGCCCACGTCGATGGACCAGCGGTCCATGGCCAGGTCCCGCTCGGCGAAGGCGCGGTAGAGGAAGTCCTGCGCCGTGTGCTCCTGGCCGCGCTGGGAGGGGAAGCGGACGAGGTCCTGGGTGAACTTCACCTGCGCGTCGAAGCCCTGTTCGACCTCCGCCAGTATGCGTTCCTTAAGCGCCGCTTCGACCATTGCCTTTCGTCCTCCATCCTGCTTGTCATCCCCGCCTTGTGCGGGGATCCGGTCTGCGGCGTTGTCGGCTACACCGAGACGGCCAGCCCATGTCGTCGGTCCGGATGCCCGCACTGGGGCGGGCATGACAACTTTCAAACAGCCCTACACCCCCGCCAGCCAGCGGCGCGCAAGCTGGTGCGCCAGCGACAGCCGGGGCGGCATGCGCAGCCCTTCGTTCGAATCGCAGTTCTCGATCATCTCCCGGACCTGGTCGCGGCTGAACCACTTCGCGTCTTCCAGCTCGTTCGGGTCGATCTTGATCGCGGTGGTTTCCGCTTCGGCGAAGCAGCCGATCATCAGGCTGGAGGGGAAGGGCCAGGGCTGCGAGGCGACATAGCGGACCTTGCCGACCCGGATGTCGGCTTCCTCCCAGATCTCGCGGCGGACGCATTCCTCGATCGATTCGCCGGGCTCCATGAAACCGGCCAGAGCCGAGTATGAGCCCTCGGGGAAACGCGGCTGGCGGCCCAGCAGACAGTTGTCGCCATGGAAGACCAGCATGATGGTCACGGGGTCGGTGCGGGGAAAATGCTGGGCGTTGCACGCCTCGTCGCTGCACTGGCGCATGTAGCCGGCGTCCCGCATCTCTGACGGCTGGCCGCAGACGGCGCAGAAGCCGTGGCGCTGGTGCCAGTCGATCATCGAGCGGGCCTGCGCCAGGATCGCCGCCTCACCGGTCGGCAGGCTGGGCGCCACAGAGCGCACGTCGATGAACTTGCCGCGCTTGTTCCAGGCGGCGTCGCCCGGCGTCCTGCGCGTGTCGGCCTCGATGGCGAAGTGGGCGCGGCCGTCGCGCTCGCCCAGCAGAATGGGGCGCGCGTTCTCCAGCAGGTCGATCGCTTCCAGCGGCGAACGCCAGCCGATTTCGGCGCCGCCGTCCAGGTCGATCAGGGCGCGGAGACGCGACATCGGCAGGAAGCGGCTTTCCGGATCCATGATCCGTTCGCCAAGCCAGTCGCCGTCCTTGCGGCGGTTCTCGGCGCGGTCCAGCGGCGCGCCCGAGAAGACTATGGGGTCATCATATTCGATCGTCATGGCGGCGGAGATTGGCACGGAGGGCCGGGGCCGGCAACGCCGGAATGGGCATTCCGGGGCTTCGAGAATCGTCTATGTTCCCCGGCATGGCGGCGGGCGAAGTCACACCGATGATGGCGCAGTACCTCGAGATCAAGGAGGCGCACCCGGATTCCCTGCTGTTCTACCGCATGGGCGATTTCTACGAGCTGTTCTTCGACGACGCGAAGAAGGCCGCCGCGAGCCTGGATATCGCGCTGACCAAACGCGGCAAGCACCTGGGCGACGATATCCCCATGTGCGGCGTGCCGGTGCACTCTGCCGACCAGTATCTGGCGCGGCTGATTCGCGACGGTCACCGCGTCGCGGTCTGCGAGCAGGTCGAGGACCCCGCGGAGGCGAAGAAGCGCGGCGCCAAGTCGGTGGTGAAGCGCGACGTGGTTCGCCTCGTCACTGCGGGCACGCTGACCGAGGACGCCCTGCTTGACGCCAGGCGCAACAACTACCTGCTGGCCGTCGCGCGCTCGGGCGGGCAGATCGGCCTCGCCTGGCTGGACATGTCGACCGGCGAACTGATCGCGAGCGCGAGCGGGGAGGCCCAACTGGGCGCCGATCTGGCGCGTCTCGGCCCGGGCGAAATCCTGGTGGCCGACAACCTGCTGGAACGGCTCGGGCCGGAGGGACCGCTGGCCGGCTGGGATCAGGCGCTGACCGTTCTGCCTGCGGCAAGGTTCGACAGCACCTCCGCCGAGAAGCGGCTGAAAGCGGTCTTCGCGGTCGGCGCGCTGGACGGCTTCGGCTCCTTCGGCCGGGCCGAGATCGCCGCGCTGGGCGCGGTGGTCGACTATGTGGAACTGACCCAGAAGGGCAAGCTGCCGCCGCTCGGACCGCCACAGCGCGAGGAACCCGGCGCGGCCATGGGGCTGGACCAGGCGACGCGGCGCAATCTGGAACTGGTGGAGACGCTCTCGGGCGAACGGCGCGGCAGCCTGCTGTCGGTCATCGACCGCACCGTCACCGGCGCCGGCGGGCGGCGGCTCGCCGCCGACCTCGCTGGCCCGCTGACCGACCCGGAGGCGATCGACGCCCGGTTGGACATGGTGCAGTTCTTCCATGACGCTGACCGCCTGCGCGACGACTTCCGGGAGGCCATCCGCCGCGCGCCGGATATCGAACGCGCGCTTTCCCGCCTCGGGCTCGGCCGCGGCGGTCCGCGCGATCTCGCCGCCATCCGCGACGCGCTGGAAGCCTGCGGCCATGCGCGCGGCCTGCTCGGCAAGGCCGGGCCGGCGGGCATCCTGGCCGAGGCCGCGGCCCTGGAGGGGCACGGCGCCCTGGCCGACGCGCTCACCGCGGCGCTGGACGATGATCCGCCGCTGCTCGCCCGCGACGGCGGCTTCATCCGTGAAGGTTACGACGCGGCGCTGGACGAGATCCGGACGCTGCGCGACGAGGGCCGACAGCACATCGCCGCGCTGCAGAAGAAATACGTCGATCGGACCGGTGTGAACGCGCTGAAGGTACGCCACAACAACGTTCTCGGATATTTCGTCGAGATCCCGCAGCGCCATGCCGAGCGCATGGACGACAGCTTCATACACCGCCAGTCCATGGCCCAGGCCATGCGCTACACCACGACCGAGCTGGGCGAACTGGAGGGGCGCATCCGTTCCGCCGGCGACCGGGCGCAGGCGCTGGAGGGGCGGCATTTCGCCGAACTGTCGGACAAGGTGCTGGCGGAAAGCCGGAAACTCGCCAGGGCTGCGCAGGCGCTGGCGCGGCTGGACGTCGCCGCGGCCCTCGCCGAGCTGGCGCGGACGGCCGGCTATGTCCGCCCGACGGTCGATCGGAGCCTGGAATTCCGCGTCGAGGGCGGACGGCATCCGGTTGTGGAGGCGCTGGCTGCGGGCGAGCAGGCCGGCGGGTTCCAGCCGAACGACTGCGATCTCGGCCCCGAAACCGGACGGCTCTGGCTGATGACCGGCCCCAACATGGCGGGCAAGTCGACCTTCCTGCGCCAGAACGCGCTGATCGCCATCCTGGCCCAGATGGGCGGCTTCGTGCCCGCCGCTTCGGCCCGCATCGGCGCGGTGGACCGGCTGTTCAGCCGTGTCGGCGCCGCCGACGATCTGGCGCGCGGGCGCTCCACCTTCATGGTGGAGATGGTCGAGACGGCGGCGATCCTGAACCAGGCCGGCGAGCGCTCCCTGGTTATCCTGGACGAGATCGGCCGCGGCACGGCGACCTATGACGGCCTCGCCATCGCCTGGGCGACCGTCGAGGGGCTGCACGAAACCAACCGCAGCCGCGGGCTGTTCGCCACGCATTATCACGAACTGACGGCGCTGGCGGAGAAGCTGGAGCAGGTCACCTGCCGCACCATGCGGGTGATGGAGTGGCAGGGCACGGTCCAGTTCCTCCACCAGGTGATTCCGGGCGCAGCCGATCGCAGCTATGGCGTCCAGGTGGCGAAGCTGGCCGGCCTGCCGCCGGCGGTCGTGCGCCGCGCAGAGGCGGTGCTGAAGCGCCTCGAGGAATCGGGGCAGGGGCGCAAGGCGGTCGCCATCGCCGACGACCTGCCGCTGTTCGCGGCCATGGCCGCCCAGCCGGAAACGCCGCAGCCCGCCGGGCCGTCGGCGGTGGAACAGGCGCTGGCGGAGATCCTGCCCGACGACATGAGCCCCCGGGAGGCGCTGGACGCGCTGTACCGTCTGAAGGGACTGGCGAATGAAAACGGATAACGACGAAGGCGCGCTGGTGCTGTTCTCCGGCGGGCAGGATTCGGCGGTCTGCCTGGCCTGGGCGCTGGCGCGCTTCGGCCGGGTGGAGACGGTGGGCTTCGACTACGGTCAGCGTCACCGCGCCGAACTGGACGTCCGGCGCGACGTGCGCAATGGCGTGGCCGTGGCGATGCCGGAGGGCGAGCGCCGGCTTGGCGAAGACCACATGGTCGACCTGGGCGTCCTGGGCGAGATCTCGGAGACGGCGCTGACCCGCGAAAGCGGGATCGCCCTGCGCGACGACGGCCTGCCGACGACCTTCGTGCCGGGGCGCAACCTGATCTTCTTCAGCTTCGCCGCGGCGGTGGCGTATCGCCGGGATCTGCGCCGCATCGTCGGCGGCATGTGCGAGACGGACTACTCGGGCTATCCCGACTGCCGCGACGACACGATCAAGGCCATGCAGCTTGCGCTCAATCTCGGCATGGACCGGCGTTTCGTGCTGGAAACGCCGCTGATGTGGCTGACCAAGGCCGGCACCTGGCGGCTGGCCGAGGATCTCGGCGGGCGGATGCTGGTGGAGGTGGTCCGGGAGCGGACCCTGAGCTGCTATCTGGGCGACGCGGAAACCCGCCACGACTGGGGAATGGGCTGCGGCGGCTGCCCGGCCTGCGACTTGCGCCGCAGGGGCTATCGGGAGTATCGAGGCGCCGCCGACCGGGCGTGAACCGCCGCATTTGAGTTGAACGAGACCGCCGTCATGGAAAACCGCCGCCGGATCGAGGGATATGTGTTTCTCGCCGCCTTCGGACTCTGCATTCCCGCCGCCAACTGGCTGATCGGCAATGTGGGCACGGTCTGCGTGCCGAACGGGCCGTGCCTGATCCCCGTGGCGCCGGGCGTGGAGGCGCCGAGCGGCGTGCTGATGATCGGCCTGGCGCTGGTGCTGCGGGACATGGTGCAGCGCCGTCTCGGCGTCGGCTGGGCCTTCGGCGCCGTCGTCGCCGGCGCGGCGCTCTCGGCCGTCTTCGCGCCGCCGGCGCTGGTCGTGGCCTCGGCGCTGGCCTTCTTCATTTCCGAGGCCGCCGATCTCGCCGTCTATACGCCGCTGCAGAAGCGCGGGCTGATTCTGGCCGTGGTGGCCAGTTCCCTTGTCGGCCTGGTCATCGACAGCGTGATCTTCCTGCAGGTTGCCTTCGGCAATCAGGACTATCTGCTGGGCCAGGTTCTCGGCAAGGCGTGGATGGTGCTGATCGCCATCCCCTTCGTCCATCTGCTGCGCCGCCGCGACGAGAAGCTGGACATCGAGGCCGCCTGACGCCGCGACTCTATTCCACCTCGTGGCCGCGCTTCGGCACCAGCACGGTGCGGCGGTAGCTGATCACCAGCGTGCCATCCTGCTTGAAGCCGCGGGTCTCGACCGTGACGATTCCCTGGGTCGGGCGCGAGGCGCTCTCGCGCTTCTCCAGCACTTCGGATTCGGCGGTCAGCGTGTCGCCGTGGAACACCGGCGCCGGCATCCTGATGTCGGTCCAGCCGAGATTGGCGATCGCCTTCTGGCTGACGTCGGAGACCGACAGGCCGGTGACGATCGAGAGTGTCAGCGCCGAGTTGACGATGGGGCGGCCGAACTCGGTCTTCGCCGCATAGGCATGGTCGAAGTGCAGCGGGTGCTGGTTCATGGTCAGCAGGGTGAACCAGGTGTTGTCGCTTTCGGAGACGGTGCGGCCGGGCCGGTGCTCGTAGATCACGCCCGTTTCGAAGTCTTCGAAGCAGCGGCCGAAGCTTTCCCGGCGGCGGTTCTCTGCGACCTTGACTGATTCAACGCTCATGTGAACGGCCTCCCCGGTCGATTTCGCACTGCGACAACTTGATTCAAATGCCGTTTGCGCCGATATTTGTGACAGAAATCAACACCCGCACAAAGGAGCTTCGGCCCCATGGCCCTGAAAGCCGACACTCGCTACTCCGGTCGCGCGCAGACGCAGACGCAGACGGCGGAGATGGATGCTGGCCTCCGCAAGTACATGCTGGGGGTCTACAACTACATGGCGTCCGGCCTGCTGGTCAGCGCCGTGGTCGCCATGCTGGCCTCCAGTTCGCCGGCGGTCATGCAGACCATCTTCGGCTCCGGTCTCGCCTATGTCGTGATGTTCGCGCCGCTGGGTCTGCTGCTGGCGATGAACTTCGCCTTCAACAAGATCTCGACGCCGGTGCTGCAGGGCATGTACTGGGCCTTCGTGGCGCTGTTCGGCCTGTCGCTGTCGACGATCTTCCTCGTCTACACGTCCGCCGACATCGTGCGCGTCTTCTTCATCACCGCGGCGGCCTTCGGCGGCCTCAGCCTCTACGGCTACACGACGAAGAAGAACCTGTCGGGCATGGGCAGCTTCCTGATCATGGGCCTGATCGGCATCATCATCGCGATGGTGGTCAACATGTTCCTGGAATCGACGATGATGAGCTTCGTCATCTCCGTTCTGGGCGTGCTGATCTTCGCCGGTCTGACCGCCTTCGACACCCAGCGCATCAAGTCGACCTACATCCAGCATCGGATGCAAGGCGACGTGGCCACCCGCTCGGCGGTGATGGACGCCGTCGCGCTCTACCTGAACTTCGTCAACATGTTCATGTTCCTGCTGCACCTCTTCGGCGGCGGCAACGAGTAGACGACGCGAAAGCATCGAACGGGAAAGCCCGGTGGTCCGCCACCGGGCTTTTTCTTTATGCTGATGGTCGGGACAGGACAGGGGAGCCGTCAGCCATGCGCGTCGTCATCGCCATGATGAAGCACGAGACCAACACCTTCTCGCCGGTGGTGACCGACTGGGCGCGGTTCACCGGCTGGGGCAGCTTCCTGGGCGACGAGGCCCGGGCGCACTACGAAGGCACGGCCATGCCCTTCGGCGCCTATCTGGAGCTGGCGAAGGCGCGCGGCTGCGAGATCGTCACCCCCGTCGCCGCCGAGGCCATGCCGTCCGGGCCGGTGCAGCGGGAAGCCTACGAGACCATGGCCGGCGCCATCGTCGACGCCGTGAAGGACGGCTGCGATGCGGCGCTGCTCGACCTGCACGGCGCCATGGTGGCCGAGCACGACTTCGACGGCGAGGGGCTGCTGCTGGAACGCATCCGCGCGGTGGCGCCGGACCTGCCGATCGCGGTGACCTGCGACCTGCACTGCAACCTGACCGCCCGCATGGTCGACAACTGCACCGCGCTGATCGGCTACAAGACCTATCCCCATGTCGACATGCACGAGGTCGGCGAGCAGATCGGCCGCGTGCTGTTCGACACCCTCGACGGCAAGGTCCGTCCCGTGATGCGCTGGGGCAACCTGCCGCTGCTCTCCCAGACGCTGCGCCAGGGCACGGACGACGAGCCGATGAAGACCCTGATCGCCATGTGCCGCGGCGCAGAGCGCCGCCCCGGCGTTCTGGCGGCGACCGTGTTCGGCGGCTTCGCGCTGGCCGACATGCCCCAGTCGGGCACATCGGTCGTCATCGTCACCGACAACGATCCGGCGCTGGCCGCGGAAATCCGCGACGAGATCCTGGAAGCGGCCTGGACCCGCCGGGCGGACTTCGTCTACGAGCATCATCCGCTCGAGGAGGCCGTCGCCGAGGCGAAGGCGATGGAGTACGACGGGCCGGTCATCCTGCTGGACCATGCCGACAATGTCGGCTCGGGCGCGACTCAGGACGTCATGACGGTGATCGCCGAGGTGCTGAACCAGGGGCTGGAGGACGTCGCCGTCGCGGCCGTCTACGACCCGCAGGCGGTGCAGGAGATGCAGCGCGCCGGCATCGGCAGCACGGTGACGCTCAGCCTCGGCGGCAGGACCGACATGCCCTCGATCGGCCGGGAGGGCGCGCCGCTGGAGATCACCGGCAAGGTGAAGACCCTGACCGACGGCGAATGGGTCTGCCGCGGGCCGATGTACACCGGCGTGACCGTGCGCATGGGACCGACCGCGGTGCTGGATACGGGCAGGATGCAGATCGTGATCGTCAGCCGGCATCACGAACCGTGGGACACCGGCGTCTTCACCTCGGTGGGCATCCAGCCCGAGCACAAGAAGTACCTGCTTCTGAAGTCGCGCATCCACTACCGCGCGGGCTTCGCGCCGCTGGCGAAGGCGACGCTGACGCTGGACGGGGTGGGGGTGACGACCTCCGACAACCGTCTGCTCGACTACCAGCATGTGCGCCGGCCGATCTACCCGCTCGATCTGATCAACGAACGCTAGAGCCAGCCGCCCAGTTCGCGGCGCACGATGGTCTCCATCATGTCGACATGGACGTCCGAATCGTTGAGGCAGGGGATCGTGCGGAAGGCCGTGCCGCCGGCGTCCTCGAAGGTCTTGCGGCCTTCGATGGCGATCTCCTCCAGGGTCTCGACGCAGTCGGCGGGAAAGCCCGGCATGACCGCCGCGACCGAGCGCGCGCCCTCGGCCGGCAGGGCCGCCAGTGTCTCGTCGGTGTAGGGCTGCAGCCATTCGCGCGGACCGAAGCGGCTCTGGAAGGTCAGGCGGAAGTCCTCGCTCCCCATGCCCAGCCGCTCCCGCAGCAGGCGCGCGGTCTTCGCGCAGTGGCAGTGATAGGGATCGCCCTTCTCGAAATAGTCCTTCGGCAGGCCGTGAAAGGAGGCGACCAGCGCATCCGGGCGGCCATGGGCGGCGAAATCCGCCTCGATCGATTTCGCCAGCGCCTCGATATGAGCGGGATCGTCGTAATAGGGCGGGACGACGCGGATGGTCGGCTGCCAGCGCATGCCGCGGAGCGCCTCGCCGACCTTGTCGACGACGGTCGCCGTGGTCGTAGCACTGTACTGCGGGTAGAGCGGCGCCACCAGGATGCGGTCGCAGCCCCCGGCCTTGAGCCGTGTCAAAACGTCCGGGATCGACGGATTGCCATAGCGCATGGCGTGGTCGACGGCGACGCGGCCGCCCTCGAAGCGGCCGGCCAGCGCCTCGGTCAGCCGCCGGGTGTGGTAGCGCAGCGGTCCCTCGTCGGTTTCGATCACCCAGACCTTGCGGTAGGCGCGCGCCGTCTTCGGCGGGCGGAGGGTGAGGATGAACAGGTTGAGGATGACGAACCAGATGGCGCGCGGCACCTCGATCACCCGCGGATCGCCGAGGAACTCCCTGAGATAGCGGCGCACGGAGGGGACGTCCGCGCCGTCTGGCGTGCCGAGATTGACCAGCAAGACGCCGATCCGGCCCTGATTGATCTCCGGATGCCCTTCGGGCATATGCGTCCGTTCCATCGTCATCGCGCCCTTTTCGTGATCGACATTGCCGCCCTTGCCGTCCCGGACGGGCCACCGGGACATTCCTACGCGCGCCGGAGACAATCGGATGCCCGAGTTCGACGCCCTGTTCTGGATCATGGCGGGCTTCGCCGCAATGGCCGGGCTGATGCGGGGCTTCGCCGGCTTCGGCTCGGCCATGGTGCTCTCGCCCCTGCTGGCGCATTTCTACGGCCCGGCGACGGCGGTGCTGGCGATCGCGGTGATGGAGGTGGCGGTCAGCGTGCAGCTCGTGCCGCGCGCTCTGCCCGACGTGCAGTGGCGCTTCGTCGGTCCGGTGACCCTGGCGGCGCTCGTCGGCATGCCTCTCGGTATCTGGGCTCTGGTCACGGT
Source organism: Minwuia thermotolerans (assembly GCF_002924445.1). NCBI lineage: Bacteria > Pseudomonadati > Pseudomonadota > Alphaproteobacteria > Minwuiales > Minwuiaceae > Minwuia > Minwuia thermotolerans. The sequence goes on along the minus strand of NZ_PIGG01000020.1, from coordinate 42,636 downwards.
CGAGCCCGAGATCATCGCCAGGTTCGTCGCCGGCCTGGTGCTGCTCTTCGTCCTGGTGCTGGCGGTCGGCTGGCGCTATCGGGGGCCGAAGCGCCTGCCCGTGACCATCGGCGTCGGCGCGGCGTCGGGCGCGCTGCTCACGTCGACCAGCGTGGGCGGTCCCCCGGTGCTGATCTACATGATGGCCGGCGACGATCCGGCGCGGCGGGTGCGCGCCAACATCATCGTCTACTTCGCCATCCTGGAGGCGATCACGCCGTTCGCGCTGTGGCTGGGCGGCGCGTTCATCGCGGAGTACGCCGTGCTCGGCGCGTTGCTCTGCCCGCCCTACCTGGCCGGCGCGTGGCTGGGCGGCCGGCTGTTCCGGCAGTCGTCGGAGCGGCTCTACCGCCGCGTCGCCATGGTTTTCCTGTCGGCCATCGCGCTTTACGGACTTCTCGGTTGAGCGCCGTCCGCTGCCTCGCTAATGTCCGCCGCCTGCAAATCGTCCAGCCATCGGGGAACCAGTCATGAGCGACGTCATCGCCGCGGATCAGTTGCGCCAGTTGATCGAACGCATCGAGCGCCTGGAGGAGGAAAAGGCCGCGATGGGCCAGGATATCCGCGAGGTCTACGCCGAAGCCAAGGCCCACGGCTTCGACACCAAGATCATGCGCCAGGTTGTGCGGCTGCGGAAGATGGAGAACGGCGACCGCCAGGAACAGGAAGCGGTTCTGGAGCTCTACAAATCGGCGCTCGGCATGACCGCCCACCACGAGGCCGAGCGGGACCAGGACTAGGAAGGCATCGGTTTCCTGAGCCAGTCCAGGCAGCCGGTGTCCGCCAGCAGGCCGTCGAGAGCCCTGTCGCCGGCGACCGCCGCATATCTGTCCTTCAGCACCTTCAGCGAACGCGCGTGGTACTTCTGCGGCTGCTGGCGGAAGGGGCCTTTCGGCAGTTCCACCTCCAGCACGTTGTCGCCGCGGGCCAGCGCTTCGGCATTGGCGTCGCTCCAGGGCAGGAACCGTCCGCCGATCTCGCGCTCCAGCAGCGGCCGCAGGCCCTCCGCCGTCTGCTCGTAGCTTTCCCACTCGCCGGCGTCGGTCGGGTCCAGCATCCGCTCGATCCATTTCAGCGTCCCCGGCGCGATGTCGCGCATGAGCGACCCCGCGGTCGGGTCGGTCGAGGCTTCGTAGAGCTGGGAGAACAGTCCGAAATCGCCCAGGCAGGGCCGCGAACCCATCAGGAAGTCGCGGCCGTCCAGGCGCGCCTCCAGGAACTGGAGCTGCGATTCCAGCGAGGCCTCGATCTCGCCGGCCGTCTCCGCCGAGGAGCCGACGAAGCTCCGCCGCGGCATCATCCGTTCCACGATGGCCACGGCCCGGTTCCTGACTGCTTCGTCGCCGGCGTCGTCGCCCAGCATCTGCCGGGCAATGCGCAGCCCGGTGCTCTCCGCGTCCGCGGCGAAGGCCCAGCGGTAATGGAACATCGGCTTGTTGCCCCATTCGTCCGCATATTCCTCGATCAGGCGGGAGAGGAACCTCAGCCTGGGGTCCGCCGGATCGGTCGGCGGCTGCGGGTGGCGCTTCTCCAGCGACTCGATGATCGGCGTGGAATCCTGCATCCCCTCGTCCTCGGGGGTCACCACCAGCGGGATCAGCGGCAGCGCGGCGTATTTCTCGAACTCGGCCATGTTGGCCTCGGTCCGCGGCGTCCAGACGTGCGGCAGGCCCTTGTAGCGGAACCAGGACCTGATCTTGACCGAGTAGGGCGAGAGTTCGGAACCGAATATACGATACGTCTCCGGCATGGCTTTGCGGCCGCTCCATTCCTGCTAGTTTGAGTGATCGAACGACTATAACAGTGCGGCCGGGGAGGGACAGCGTGAGCGACGCATACCGGATCATGGGGCAGAACGGATCGCCCTATTCCATGAAGATGAGAGCCATCCTGCGCTATCGGCGCATTCACCATATCTGGATTCAGCAGACCCCGGGCAATGACCCCGAGACCGCGAACGTGAAGCCGCGGCTGATCCCGATGATGAAATTTCCGCAGGACGGCGTCTGGCGCCTCGATTCCACGCCCATGGCGTACGAACTCGAGGAACTGGAGACCGCGCGTTCGATCCTGCCGGCCGATCCGGTCCAGCGGTTCCTGTCGGATCTGATCGAGGACATGGCCGACGAGTGGCTGACCAAGGCCATGTTCCATTATCGCTGGCACTACGAAGACGACCGCGAATACGCGGCTTTCTGGATCGCCTGCGACAACACGCCCTCCGGCGAGGGCGCGGCGGAGAAGCGGCGTCAGTTCGCCGACTGGATCCGCGACCGTCAGGTCGGGCGCATGGCGCTGGTGGGCTGTACCGACGAGAACAAGCCGGTGATCGAGGAAAGCTTCCATCGCCTGCTGCGCGCGCTGGAGACGCGGCTCGGCTACCGTTCCTTCCTGTTCGGCGGGCGGCCGTCGCTCGGCGATTTCGGCCTTTTCGGGCAACTCAAGACCCTGTCGGACGATCCCACGGGCCGGGCCACGATCCGGCGCGAGGCGCCGACGGTGTTGCACTGGACCCGCCACGTCGACGACCTGTCCGGTCTGGAAGGCGAGTGGATGGACGCCGACGCGCCGCTGCCCGAAGCCGTGACGGGACTGCTCCGCCTCTGCGGCGAGGCCTATCTGCCCTTCCTTGCCGCCAATCTGCGCGGCATCGAGGATGGCGCGGAGGAGATCCGCCTGGAGATCTTCGGCAAGCCTTACGCCCAGACGCCGTTCCGTTATCAGGCGAAGTGCTATACGCGGCTGAAATCCCTGCTGGCGCGGCTCTCGCCGGGGGACCGCGGGCGGCTGGATCCGCTTCTGGACGAGACAGGCTGTCTCGCGTTGCTGACGGATTAGATCCAGCGCAGCCAGCGGAGCAGCGCGAGTTCCACCGCGACCAGCGCCAGCAGGCTGCCCAGCAGATACCAGAACCCCAGCGGATCGTCGGCGAAGGGGATGCCGCCGACATTGGCGCCGAACAGCGCGCCCACCAGGTTGAGGGGCAGGAACACGCCCGCGATCAGGGTCAGTGCGAATGAGGTCCGGCGGGCCCGCTCCCTGAGTTCCTGATCGGAGCGTTCCTGCAGGATGCGGCTGTGGTCGCGCAGTACCGCGAGGTCGGCGACGATCCGGGCCATGGCGTGGCGCTGTTCGTTCAGCCGCACACGGCCGGCGCGGTCCAGCCATTCGGGATGGGCGGCGGCGGCGTCGTCCAGCGCCCGCGCCTGGGGATGGCAGAAGCGGTGCAGCCAGATGGCCCGCCGCCGGAGCCGCGCCAGGTGCTGGGGTTCCGGATTGGGACCGGGAGACTCGATGCGGTCCTCGAGTTCGTCCAGCTTGTCCGAGAGTTCGTCCACGTTGTCGTTCAGCCGGGCGACGAGGCTCTCGATCAGGTGCAGCACGATCTCGCCCGCGCGCGCTTCCGGATGGGCGGCGGCATAGCTTTGGGTCGCTTCGACGGCGCGGACGGGGCGGCGCGCCAGGGTCTCGACGCGGCCATTGGCGATCAGGATCCGCAGCGAGACCATGTCTTCGGGGCGGTCGCCGGTGTTGAGATTGATGCCCCTGAGAACCAGCACGTCCGCCCCGGCGAAACGGTGGAAGCGGGGCTCCGCGTCGGCGACGAGCACCGCCTTCGCCGCATCACCGTCATACGCCGCGAGAGCGAGGTCGGGGCGTTCGCCCTCGCGCATCAGATGATGCCGCCAGACCGGTTCGCGGCCGGAGCCGCCAGTGGCGGTCCCCGGCAGATCAGCGGACGTAGATATGGACCTCGGGCGCCCGGGCGCCGGCATTGGTGGTCGACGCCAGGGCGATCCGGTCGGCGGGCAGGCCCATGCCGGTCAGGACCTGGAGCACCTCGTCGGCCCGCTTGCGCGCCGTCGAGCGCGACAGCGCCACGTCGGCGGGCGAGCCCTGGCTGGGCGAAACCGCGACCAGATCGAAATTGGCCGAGGGTTGCTGGTCCAGGGCCCGGCTGACGGCGGTATAGAGCGCCTGCTGGTACTGCACGTTCTGGCGGTCGAAGCGGATCACCACCAGGGGCCGGCCGGTTGCCGGCTGCGGGGTGACGTTGCGCGCGTTGAGCGCCGCGTTGGACGGCAGGTAGGCGCGGGAGGCGAGGCTGGCGCCGTAGAGCTCGCCGTTCTTGATCGCCAGGGCGAGGGCGCTGAGATTGCGCCGCTCGTTGCCGACATAGGCGGTCTGGCGGCTCACGTCCTCCGAGATCTCGTTCAGCAGGCGGTCGACGACAACCTGCGTCTTGTTGATGTCGTCCTCCAGCACCGAGAGATTCTGGTGATCCTGATCGACGGCGCCGGAGATGCCGTAGGTGGCGCGGGCCGATTCGAGCAGGAAGGCGGCGAGGCTGGAATCGGAGGCCACGTCGTTGGCGAGCTGATTCATCTCGGCGATGTCGCGGCTTACCTGATCGAGCTGGTCCTGCGCCTGGTTCCACTGCGCGATCAGCTCGGGATTGCCGGGCGTGGTGCCGACCTGCAGCCGCGCCTCGATGGCGCCGACCGAGCCGTGATAGTCGCGGGCGTTGTCGATCGTGGACTGGCGGATCTGCTGCAGCCGCGCGTTGCGCTGGTTGAGGCGGGTCTGGAGTTCCGCGAGTTCCCGGGCGAGCTGGTTCACCTTGGCGCCCACGACCGTGCCGGTGTCCGTGAGCGGCGAGGTGCCGGGCGCCCTGAAGACGCCGTCGCCGAGAGCCGGCTGGCCCACCGCCGTCGTCCCCGCGGGAGCCACGATGGGTGTAGCGGTCGGCTGCGTCGCGCGCGCCGGCTTGGCTGCGGTGGATTGATCGCCGGATCCGGCAAGGCTGGGCCAGATGTCGTCGGACGAGCAGCCCGCGATCGCGATCGCACCGCCCAATGCGAGGGCCCGCAGGCCGGTCATCAACATTCGTGTCTGTCCGCCTATCACTGTCGTTTCGCTAAGGCTTTGTCGACCATCTCGGTATCGAAACACCACCCACACTTGACCGTACTGCGAATCACCCCAGATGTTACCGGAGGCGTCGAGAGGCCACAAGAAACCCTTGTTGGCTAAGGGGCATAGCTTTCAAAAGCGCGCTTGCCAAGGGGAAAGGCATCGCGTATAGGTCCGGCCTCGCCCGGGCAGCGTCCGGGCGCACGGCCAACACGGCCCAGGCGCCGGTAGCTCAGCTGGATAGAGCACCAGACTACGAATCTGGGGGTCGGGGGTTCGAATCCTCCCCGGCGCGCCATTCATTCTACAATCGCCGACGCAATGGGGCGCCGCTGATGGCGCTTCGAATCGTCATGGCGTGACGGTTCCGACGCTGCCTGCGATCCCGCGCAGCGCCCGTGCGGGAAATGGGCGGGAAGTCCAGCCTCAAGGCAGGCCGCGCGGTCGCCGCTGCGATGCCGCGTATGCCTTCGGTAATGACCATGCGCAGCCTATCGGTGGCATCGGCGAGGACTCATCTCATGCGGCGCACGGCGAGTCGCAGCTGTTTTTCGAACTCGATGACGGCAAAGAACACGGCGCCCACTGCCACGATGAGCATGCCGTCGAACAGGGGCACGGCACGTGTGCCGAAAACCTGCTGAAGCGGCGGCACATAGGTCACCGCGAACTGGGCGAGGACGACGGTCGCCACGCAGGCCCAGACGACCGGCGTGCCCTTCGCCGCCTTCCAGGTGAGAGACGTGCCGTAGATGTTCCGGATGAAGAAGAGATGGAAGATTTCCAGCACGACGAGGGTATTAAGCGCCATCGTTCGCGCGAGATCCGGGGCGTGCCCGCTGTCGATGGCATAGGCGTAGATGCCGAAGACGGCGGCAAGGAACAGCACCGAGACGAGAATGATGTGCCAAACCAGTTCGCCGCTCAGCAGCGGCGCGTCGCGGGAACGGGGCGGACGTTTCATGGTGTTCCGCTCGGTAGGTTCGAAGGCGAGCGCGATCCCGAGCGTCGTGGCCGTGATCAGATTGACCCATAGGATCTGCACGGCCGTGATCGGCAGGGCCATGCCAAGAAACAGCGCGACCACGATGGTCATCGATTCCCCGGCACTGGTCGGCAGCGTCCAGCTGATGACCTTCTTGATGTTGTCATAGACGGTGCGTCCCTCGCGGACCGCCGCGACGATGGAGGCGAAGTTGTCGTCGGCGAGCACCAGATCGGATGCTTCCTTCGCGGCCTCGCTCCCCTTGCGTCCCATGGCGATGCCGGCATCCGCGCGCTTCAGCGCCGGGGCATCGTTCACGCCGTCGCCGGTCATGGCGACGGTCAGTCCTTTCGACTGGAATGCGGTCACGAGCCGCAACTTGTGTTCCGGGCTGGTCCTGGCGAAGACATCGGTGTCAGCGACGGCCGCTGCGAGTTCGGCATCGTTCATGCCCTCGATGTCTGCGCCGGTCAGTACTGCATCGGGGTTCCGGAGCCCGATCTGCCGGGCGATCGCCGCCGCCGTGCCCGCGTGATCCCCGGTGATCATCTTCACGCGTATGCCCGCGCCATGGCACTCCGCGACCGCATCGACGGCTTCGGGGCGAGGGGGATCGATGAGGCCCACCAGACCGATCAGCACGAGTTCTCCGTCGAGATCCGCCGTATTCAGAACGACGTGCTCCTGCGGCACCGGGCGCACGGCCAGTGCGAGCACGCGCTGGCCCCGGGCGGCGATGTCGTCGATCCGTCTGCGCCAGCGGTCCGGATCCAGGGGGGCGTCCTCGCCGTCCGCAGCCCGCTCGGCCGAACACATGGCAAGAACGCTTTCGGGCGCCCCCTTCACGTGGATGAAGGCATGTCCTTCGTGGTCGTGGTGGAGGACGGCCATGTAGCGGTGCCGGGCATCGAAGGGAATGGCGTCGGAGCGTCGCCAGCCGGCGAACGGATCGCCGTTGCTCTGGCGCATGATCTTGCCGGCGAGCGCCTTGAGCGCGCCTTCCATCGGATCGCCCTCGACTCGCCAGCCGTCTTCATGGCGACGCACGGCAGCGTCATTGCAGAGGGCGGCCGCGCGGGCGAACTCGATCAGCCGTGTATGCTCCGCGGGGTCGATGTCCGCGTCGGCGAGGCAGATCCTGCCTTCGGGGGCATAGCCGCTGCCGGCCACGGAATAGGTGTGGCTTGCGCCCGCGAGGGTCGCCACCATCATCTCGTTGCGAGTGAGCGTCCCCGTCTTGTCCGTGCAGATGACCGATACGGAGCCGAGGGTCTCGATAGCGGGCAGGCGGCGGACGATCGCATTGCGCCGCGCCATTGCCTGCACGCCCACGGCCAGGGTGATGGTCAGCACCGCCGGCAGCCCTTCCGGAATCGCCGCTACGGATAGGCCGACGACGGCCATGAAGAGTTCCGCAAATGGCAGATGGCCGACGAAATAGCCATAGACCAGGAGCACGGCCGCGATCAGAAGGATCAGCATTGTCAGCCAGCGGGCGAAGGCGTTCATCTGCCCGACCAGCGGCGTGGTCAGCGTCTCGACCCTGGAAAGCATCCCGCTGATGCGGCCGATTTCGGTCGCCCCGCCCGTGGCGACCACGACCCCGCGGCCGGCGCCGGCGGCAACGAGCGTGCCGCTGAAGGCCATGCCGGCGCGGTCGCCTACCGGCGCATCGGCGGCGACGGGTCTGGTCCCCTTGTCGACAGGAACAGATTCGCCGGTGAGGATCGCCTCGTCGATCCGCAGGCCGGCCGCCTCGGTCAGCCGCAAGTCCGCCGGCACCCTGTCGCCCGCCTCCAGCAGCACGATATCGCCCGGCACCAGCGCGGCGCTGTCGACGCTGCGGCGTTCGCCATCTCGAAGGACGGAGGACTGCGGCGCGAGCATCCGGCGAATGGCGCTCATCGCCTGTTCGGCCCGACCTTCCTGAACGAAGCCGATCACCGCATTGGCGATCACGACGGCCAGGATGACGCCCGTATCGACGAAATGACCGAGACCTGCGGTGATCGCCGCCGAACCCAGCAGGACATAGATGAGTACGTTGTGGAAGTGGGCGAGGAAGCGGAGAACGGGCCCTCGCCGTGGCGGCTCCGTCAGCGTGTTGGCGCCATATCGCTGCAGGCGCCGCGTCGCGTCGGCTTCCGTGAGGCCCGCCGCGTGCCCGTCGACCGCCGCAAGGACGGCCTCGACGGGTGTCGCATGGGGGGCGGACCCGGGCGCCATCCCGTTCGTTCGCCGTTCATCCGCAGTCATATCCGACCGACACTCCGTTCGCTCGCACCATCGCCGCGCACCCAGGGTTTTCCTGTGTCGATGCGTTCGGCCACGCTTCAGCCTCCGCTGATGGCGATGCCGATCGCCACGGCAACGCCGGCGAGCAGGGCGGTCACGCTGTAGCGTCCCTGTTCGCGCAACGCCTGCGGCAGGAGGTGCGTCGCGCCCACATAGATCAGCATGCCCGCGGACAGGGCAAGGAGGCCGCCGAGCAGGGGGGCGCCAATGCGGCTGACGAAGGGGTAGGAGGCAAGGACGCCGAGCGGGGTGGTGAACGCCGCGGCGGCCAGCGCGAGCAGCAATGCCCGCCGCGATGGGATGCCGCCGGCCCGCAGCAGGGTGTAAGTCACCACGCCCTCCGGAAACTCGTGCAGCACCATCCCGATAGCGACCAGAACGCCGGTAAATGCGCTGACCGTGAAACTGACGGCGTACACGACCCCGTCCAGAAGGGAATGCAGGCCGATTCCGATCAGGGGCACGAGGCCGAGGGTGGCGTCCGCATGGTCCGTGCGGTCGCAGACATAGGCGGTCAGGAAACGGTCCAGGGCGTGCATGAGCAGGTAGCCACCGAGGATCAGATACGGCGCTGACTCGGTCATCTCCCCGGCCTTGGGAACGATGTGCAGGACCGAGACCGCGATAAGCACCCCGGCGGCGAAACAGACGAAGTAGCCGCTGTGCCGCTCGGCGCGTTCCCGGAAGCTGCGGACCGCCACGATGCCCGCTGCCGTCACGGCGCAGGCCACGAGGCTGGCGGCGAGCGGAACCCAGATACTGCCCGTCATCGCACGGAAACTCCTTCAGCCGCCGCCGCGCCAGCGGTGTCGCCGGCCCACTTTCCGTCCCTTGCCGTCCTGCGGCCCCTTGCCGTCGTGCTCGCGGGCAAGACAGCGGCGGAAGGCCGGGAGATGGTTGTCGCGGGACGCCGCCTGCAGGCGGCGCATGATGCGGACCGCATCCGGGGCGTCGATCTGCGCCAGCAGACGCGCGTACATCGCCTCGTTCTCGATCTCGGCCTCCACGCCCGCCCTGCACGCCGCATCGATCGAGGCCGGCGCCGGGACCCGGGCCGGCCAGGGGTCATCGGGCACCGCCGCCCCGTGCCGGCGGAGCAAGGCGATCAGCGCCCGGGCATGGCGTTCCTCGGCTTCGACGATGTGGACGAAGGGACGCACCGGCCCGAAGGCGTCGATCACCGCGCGATAGGTGGCGCGCGCCTTGTACTCGTCATCCAGCGCCTCGTGGACGGCCCTGAGGGTCGCCGGGGACAGCGACATGACCCTGGCCCCGGTCCTATGTGTTGCCGTTCTGGCTGCGCAAGGTGAGGAACATCAGCGCCAGGTAGACCGCCGGGACGACGATCAGGACGAGGAACTCCGCGAATCCGGGGGCTTCGCATTCCGCCGACAGCATGCGCGTGGCGATGAAGATGTCGGCGATGATGATGATGATGACGCCGATGACCCAGGGCATCAGCCTCGGGCGGCTCTGGCCGTTCGCCATGTTGTTCTCCTGCGGGAAAAAGGGCGGCGCGGAAGCGATGCCCGCGCCGCCGGTCGATGTTCAGGCCACGTCCTTCTTGGAGAAGTACCAGTCGACGTACTCGTAGCCTTCCTTTTCGCGTTTCTCCGCCGCTTCCTGGGTCTGCGGCGGCGGAACGATGACCTTGTCGCCGGGCTTCCAGTTCTCCGGCGTCGCGACACCGTGCTTGTCGCTGGTCTGCAGGGCTTCCAGCACGCGCAGGAACTCGTCGATGGAGCGGCCGTTGGTCATCGGGTAGTAGACCATGGCGCGCAGCATGCCTTCGGGGTCGATGATGAAGGTGGCGCGGACCGCCGACGTGTCGCTCGCGCCCGGCTGGATCATGCCATAGGCCTGCGCGACCTTCATGGACAGGTCCTCGATGATGGGGAACTGCACCTTGACGCCGAAGTTCTTCTCGATCGAGCGCACCCAGGCGATGTGCGCGAAGGTGCTGTCGATCGAAAGACCGAGCAGGTCGCAATTCAGCGCCTTGAAGCGGTCATGGTTCCGCGCGAAGGCCATGAACTCGGTCGTGCAGACCGGCGTGAAATCGGCCGGATGCGAGAACAGCACGAGCCAGCGGCCGCGATAGTCAGAGAGGGATCTCTCGCCATGGGTGGTCCTGGCCGTGAAGTCCGGGGCGGGTTCGTTCAGCCGGGGCATGGCCGGCTGCATGGAGGCGGTTGGGTCCATCGGAAATTCTCCAGGAGGTCGAACCGGCAGGAACCGGTCATTTCACATATTCACACTGGAAAAGGATAAGGCTGTAGCCAGGCCACGGCTTGATTCAGGTCAAGCCAACGGAAAATTGACGCTCGGAGCTGCGATTCAGCCGCTCTTCGCGCGCCTTTCGGCGGTCTCGCTCAGCGGCCACTCCACGCTGACCGCGGTGCCGGCGCCGGGGCTGGAACAGATCTCCATGACGCCGCCCATGATCTCCGCGAAGCGCTTGCAGATGAACAGGCCGAGGCCCGTGCCACGGGGGCCGTCCTGGGCCACATAGGCGCCGGGCTGCAGGAACGGTTCGCCGACCTTGGCCACCAGGGCCGGCGGCATGCCGGGGCCGTTGTCGCGGACGGTCAGCCGTACTCGGCCGCCGGGGCGGAGCGACCATTGAACGCGCACGCGCCCGCGCGGACCGGTGTGCTTGCAGGCGTTGGCGACCAGGTTGTTGACGACCTGCGCCACGACCCGCTCGTCGGCGCGCGCCGTCGCCGGGAAGCCGGGCGCCGCCTCGACGGCAAGGTCGAGATCCTTCGAAGCCACCACCGGCTCGAAGGTTGCCGCCAGGGCGCGCGACAGCGCCGGCAGGTCGACCTCCGTCTCGTCCAGACGGTAGCGCCCGCTCTCCAGCCTGGCGGTGTCGAGGATGTCGCCGACCAGCCCCAGCAGCAGTTCGCCGCTGTACTTGATGGCGTCGATGTACTCCCGGTACTTCTCGTGTCCGACGGGGCCCCAGGCCTCACTCAGGATCATGTCGGAGAAGCCGATGATGGAGTTCAGCGGCGTCCTGAGATCGTGGCTGATATTGGCCAGGAACTCCGACTTCAGCCGGTTGGCCTCCTCCGCCTGCTCCTTGGCGAGACGCAGCTCCTCCTCATTGTTCTTGATGTCGGTGACGTCCACCTGGACGCTGACGAAGCCGCCGCGGCGCATGGGCCGGTCCGTGGTCTTGATCCAGCGGCCGTCCTTCAGGCGGACGATGAAGGAGCCCTGCAGCCGGGCCCGGTACTCCGCCTTGCGCTGCAGATAGGCCTCGCCGCCGCCGAATTCGTCGCCGACCACGACATTGCCGCGTTCCACGTCGATCCGCCCGAGTTCGGCGAAATGAACGCCGGGCTTCGCTTCCTCGGCGGTATAGCCGTAGAGATCGCGGAAGTTCTGGTTACAGGCGACGAGCAGGCCGTCGGCGTCGTAGACGACGATCGCCTCGGAGCTGTTCTCGACGGCCTCGGCGAACGTCGCGCCGGCGCGCGCGCGCTCCAGTTCGCGGGCGAGTTCGTCGCGCTCCCGCCGAAGCCGTTCGACGAGGCCGCTGTCAGCCGTCATGGATCGGATCGCTCCAGTCGTTTGTCTCCCTGCCAGAGAAGATGGCGCAGGTTAACACGGAATGAACCGATCCGGCGGCCGAACGCCGCATGCCGGCAATCCGGGCCGCTGCCCGGGAAAACAAGGTCCGCGCAGGCCCCACCGGACGCCGCCGCCGGGACGGGGTTTCACAGCGAGAAGCGGTAACCCAGGCCCAGGCCGATGATCAGCGGGTCGATGTTCAGTTCGGTGCGCTGGATTCCCGCGCCGGTCGTCAGTTTCACATTGGTGTCGAGATTGATGTACTTCACGTCCAGATTCAGCACCCAGTTTCCGCCAAGGTCGTAGTCCATTCCGGCCTGCAACGCCCAGCCGAGCGAGTTCGTGGCGTCGACCGAGGTCGCGCCGACGGCGCGCACGAGGTTCGAGTTCGCCGCCTCGTTGTAGAAGACGGTATAGTTCAGACCCGCGCCCAGATAGGGGCGGAACTCGCCGCCCGGATTGAAATGGTACTGCAATGTCAGCGTCGGCGGCAGCAGCCAGACGTCGGCGGCGTTGCCCACGCCGGCCAGTGCCCCCTGGCCCTTGATCTGGTGGCGGCTGGTTGCGAGGATCAGCTCAGCGGCGATGTTGTCGGTGACGAAATAGGTGAAGTCGAACTCCGGTGTCACGGACGTGCGGGCCGTCAGCGATCCACCGGGGAAGGCCGGCTGCACGCCGCCGGATTCGCCGGTCGGCGTCACGGCGATGCCGCGGAAGCGGACCAGCAGGTCGCCCGCTTCGGCCAGCGCCGGCGCGGCCGGCAATGCGGCGGAGACGGCGAGCATGGTCAGCGCCGCGGCGGAGTTGATCAGTGCCTTCATCGGTCATTCCCCTCCTGGATGCGCGCAAAATTACGCGCGGCCGATGTAGATTTACCGATCCTCGGGCCAACTATTTGATCTGGATCAAAAATCTCCGTGCACAATGGTCGCAGCCAGGCGCCGGCGCCTAGCGCCCGGCGCGCCGCAACCGGGGGTCGGTGACATCGCGCAGCCCGTCGCCCAGCAGGTTGAAGCCGAGCACCGCGGCCACGATGCAGAGCCCCGGCCAGATGGCGAGATGGGGCGCGAGGTAGATCAGAGTCTGCGACTCGGCCAGCATCCGGCCCCATGAGGGGACCGGCGGCTGCACGCCGAGGCCCAGATAGCTCAGCGCCGCCTCGGCCAGGATGGCGATGGCGAATTCTATGGTCGCCTGCACCAGCAGGATGGCGGCGACGTTGGGGACGACGTGGCGCAGGGTGATGCGGAAGGTGGTGAGCCCCGTGGCCCGCGCCGCCAGCACGTAGTCGCTGGCCCAGACCTGGTTGGCCGCGGCGCGGGTGATGCGCGCGAAGATGGGCACGTTGATGAAGGCGATGGCCAGCACCGCGTTGGTCAGGGACGGCCCGTAGACCGCCGCCAGCATGATGGCGAACAGCAGGGCCGGGAAGGCGAAGGCGAGGTCGGCCGTGCGCATCACCGCCTCCTCCGCGAGACCGCCCCTGGCCGAGGCCAGCAGACCGAGCAGCGCGCCGGCGCTGCCGCCCAGCCCCACGGAAAGCAGGGCGACGAGGACCGAGCTGCGCGCCCCGGCCATCAGCATGCTGAGCAGGTCGCGGCCGAGCTGGTCCGTGCCCAGCCAGTGCTCGCCCGACGGCGGCAGGAAGCGGCGGGAGACCTGGATCGCCGACGGGTCGTGCGGCATCCACAGCAGCGACAGTGCCGCGGCCGCGGCCACCAGCCCGACCAGCCCGGCGCCTGTCCAGAGGCCCAGCCGTTTCACGGCCCGCTCCTGGCGCGCCGTTCGCGCAGGCGCGGATCGATGACGACATAGAGGATGTCGACGGCGAAGTTCACGATCACCACCACGGCGGCGAAGAACAGCACCAGGCCCTGGACCACGAACAGATCGCGGTTGGTGATGGCCTGAAAGATCAGCCGGCCCAGGCCGGGCAGGTGGTAGACGTTCTCGATCACGATCGTGCCGGTGACCAGGTTGGCGAACTGCAGGCCGATGATGGTGATGATCGGCACGAGGGCGTTGGGCAGCACGTGGGCGCGCATGACGCGGCCGCGGCTCAGCCCCTTGGCGCGGGCGGTCGTGGCGTAGTCCAGCCGCATCACCTCCAGCACGCTGGAGCGCGTCACCCGGGCGAGGATGGCCGACTGCACAAGCGCCAGCGCGACCGCCGGCAGGATCAGCGCGGCGAGCGCCGCGCCGGGTCTTTCCCAGCCGGGAAAGCCGCCGGCCGGCAGCCAGCGGAGGTTCACCGCGAAGACGATGATCAGGATGATGGCCAGCCAGAAGGCCGGGATGGCGATGCCGAACTGGCTGAGCGCCATGACGCCGATATCGCCGGCGCGGCCGTGGCGGGAAGCGGCGTAGACGCCGAGAGACAGCGCCAGGACTATCGTCACCGCGGTGGCGATCAGCGCCAGCGGCGCGCTGACCGGCAGGCGTTCGACGATCAGCTCGGCTACCGGCACGCCGAAGCTGTAACTGTCGCCCAAGTCGCCTGTGACCACGCCGCTCAGCCAGTCCAGGTAGCGGGTCAGGAAGGGCGCGTCGAGACCGAGCTCCCGTCGCAGCGCCAGCCGGGCGTCCTCTGTCGCGTCCAGGCCCAGAATGACCATGGCCGGATCGCCGGGCAGGGCGTTCATCACCCAGAAGACGACGAACGATACCGCCAGCAGCGTCAGGAACAGGGTCCCCAGGCGGAACAGCAGGAAGCGGACCATCGGGGCTTACCGGGCCGCACCGGGGCGGCGGGCAACGCCCGCGCGCGCGCCGTGCCATTCCGGCGGCTTCAGTTCCAGCGCAAATCCTTCAGCGGCGCGAACAGCACCGGCGAGGAGGCCCAGTAGCCGGAAAGTTCCTTGCGGTAGACGCCGAGCTTCGGCAACTGGAACAGGAAGCCGTGCACCGCATCCTCGGCCAGGAAGCGCTGGCCTTCCTTCAGCAGCGCGTCGAGCTTCGCCGGGTCCGTCTCGGTCCGAATCCGCTCGTAGAGCGCGTTGAAGTCCGGATTGTCGTAGCCGTAGAAATATTCCGGCCCGCGCGCGAAATTGCCCATGTCGTTGGGCGAGGGGTGGGCGATGATGGTCATGTCGTAGTTCTTCTTCTTGTAGACCTCGCCGATCCAGAAGCCCCACTCGACCTGTTCGATGGCCACGGCGATGCCGGCCCTGGCGAGCTGGTTCTGGATGATCTCGGCCGACCGGCGAGCATAGGGAAAATGCGGCGTGCGCAGCGTGACCTGCAGATCTCCGGCGCCGGCTTCCGCCAGCAGCGCCTTCGCCTTCTCCACGTCATGGGGATAGCGGCCGGTCAGGTCCACATGGCTCGTGTGGTGTGGCGGGAAGAAGGAGCCGATGGCCTCGCCATAGCCGTAATAGGCGCCCTCGATGATCGACCTGCGGTCCAGCGCATGGTTGACGGCGCGGCGGACCCGGATGTCGTCGAAAGGCGGGCGGGAATTGTTGAGCGCCAGGATCACCTCGGCCTCGGTGGTGCCGACGACGACGTCGAACCGCGGATCGGCCTTGAACTGCTCCAGCACCTCCGGCGCCGGCATGCTGGGGAAGGCGTCCAGTTCGTCGGCCATCAGGGCGGCCACAGCCGCGGCCGCGTCGGCGATGAAGCGGAAGGTGACTTTCTCGATCGCCACCTCCGCTGCGTCGCGGTGGGCGGGGTACTTCACCAGGGACAGCGCGCTGCCCCGGGTCCAGTCCTCGAACCGGTAAGGGCCGGTGCCGACGGGGTCAGTCTTGTTGGTCGCTGCCGTCTCCGGCGCGACGATGGCGGCGTCGCCCTGGGCGATGTTGAACAGGAAGAAGGCGTCGGGCTCCGACAGGGTGATGCGGACCGTGCCCGGGTCGACCGCCTCGACGCTCCGGATCGGCTTGAAGATGCCCTTGGTCGGGTTGACGCTGTCCTCGGCCATGGCCCGGTCGAAGGTGAATTTCACGTCGGCGGCGTCGAAGGCGGTGCCGTCGTGAAAGGTCACGTCATCGGCGAGATCGAAGATGTAGACGAGGCCGTCAGGACTGATCGTCCACGCTTCCGCCAGCGCGGGGACGACCTCGCCGCTCTCGGTGACCGAGGTGAGCGATTCATAGACGTTGTGAGCGAAGATCCCGTCGATGGCGGCCGTGGCGTCGACCGTCGGGTCGAGCACCGTCGGCTCCTGCTGCATCCCCATGACGATATCGGTCTTCGCCGCCGCCACGGTCGCGACAAGCGCCGCGGCCAGGCCCAGGACAAGCGGTCGGTACGGAATGCGGGTCATGGCGAGATCTCCCCTGCCTGGTCGTGACGGCGGCATCCTGGCGCCGGTCGGCGACACCAGTGTGAACCCGACGCCGATGGCAATCATAGCGCAAAAGCGCAGGGCCGGTTCCCGTTCCCGGGAACCGGCCCTGCGGGCCGTGCGATGATGTCCGCGCCGCTACTTGACGCTGTCGACGCTGTCGTCGGGCCGCATCTCGTCGGCGACCTCCGTCGAGGGCAGGACGTCCTGTCCGGGCACGTAGCGCCAGCCGGTCATGTAGCCGCCGCCCTCGCGCCAGCGGGTGATGCCGACCCAGGCGCCCATGGTCGATTGGTGGTCGACCTTGCGGTAGATGATGGTGCCGATCGGCGTCTCGACGCTGAGGCCGCGGAAAGCCTGGACCAGCAGTTCGGTCTTGGTGGAGCCTGCCGCCTCGATGGCCGCCTTGATCGACAGGATGGTATTGAAGCCGACCAGCGAGCCGGTCATCGGATCCTCGTCCCAGCGCGCCTGGTAGTCGGCGACGAACTTCTTGTGGGCCGGATCCTGGATATCGTACCAGGGATAGCCGGTCACGATCCAGCCGCGCGGGGCTTCCTCGCCCAGCGGCAGCAGGTATTCAGGCTCGCCGGTGAGCAGGCCGACGACCGTCCGGTCCTTGAACAGACCGCGCAGATTGCCCTCGCGGACGAACTCGGCGAGATCGGCTCCGAACAGCACGTTGAAGATGCCGTCGGGCTTCGCCGCCTCCAGCGCGCGAACGGTGGCGCCAGCGTCGATCTTGCGCAGCGCCGGCCACTGCTCGCCCACGAACTCGACTTCCGGATTCTGCTCCTTCAGCAGCTTCTTGAAGGCGGCCACCGCGTCCTGTCCGTATTTGTAGTTCGGCGCGACGAACGCCCAGCGCTTGGCCTCGCTGTCCGCGGCCTCCCGCGCCAGCATGGCCGACTGCATGTAGGTGGAGGGACGCAGGCGGAAGGTGTAGCGGTTGCCCTTCTCCCAGACCAGCGCGTCGGTCAGGGGCTCCGAGGCCAGGAAGACCACCTGCTTCTGCAGGGCGAAGTCGCTGACGGCCAGGCCGATATGGGAGAAGAACGTGCCGGCCAGCAGATCGACCTTCTCGCGGCTCAGCAGTTCCTCGGCGATGGTGACCGCGTTGCCCGGCTTGCCGCCGTCGTCGCGGCTGATGACCTCCAGCGGCCGGCCCAGCACGCCGCCCGATTCGTTGATCTGCTCCACGGCGAGCTGCCAGCCCTTCCTGTAGGGTTCGGTGAACGCCGGCAGGGCCGAGTAGCTGTTGATCTCGCCCACCTTGATGGGTTCGCCTTCCTGGCCGACGGCGGCTGTGGACAGCCACGCCGCGGCGCCAACTCCGATCATCACGTAAAGTGCCGATCTGCGCGTGAGCATCAGGTCGCTCCCTGTTTCATTGTAGATGTACGCGGCACGATACCATTCACCGCCCGACAGGCGCGTATTTCGCCGTCTCGCGGCGGCAGGTTCAAGTATTTTCGGTCCCGAAGCAAGGTAGTGGCGGCGTGCGCTCCGACGGGATATTCAGCCGCGGTGGCCGAATATCGCCGTGCCCACGCGTACATGTGTCGCGCCGAAGGCGATCGCGACCTCGAAATCGGCGCTCATGCCCATCGACAACTGTCGCAGATCGTTCCGCTCCGCGATCTTTTTCAGCAGGGCGAAATGAGGGGCGGGCTCTTCATCCAGCGGTGGAATGCACATCAGGCCGGTGACCGGCAGGCCGTGGACCTCCCGGCAGGCCTCGATGAAGCGGTCCGCCTCGGCCGGCGGCACGCCCGACTTCTGCGGCTCCTCGCCGGTATTGATCTGAACCATGACCGACGGGCGGCGGTCCTGCTCGGCCATGGCCTTCGCAGCCGCCTTTGCCACCTTGTCGCGGTCGATGGTGTGGATGACGTCGAACAGCGCCACCGCGCCTTCGACCTTGCGGCTCTGCAGCCCGCCGATCATGTGCAGCTCCAGGCCGGGATGAGCGGCCCGCAGCGCCGGCCATTTTTCCTCCGATTCCTGCAGGCGGTTCTCGCCGAACACCCTCTGGCCGGCGGCGATCGCGGGCTCGATGCGCTCGGCCCCGAAGGTCTTGGAGACGGCGATCAGCGTGATTTCGGCCGGATCGCGGCCCGCGTCGCGGGCCGCGGCGGCGATGCGTTCGCGGACCTCGGAAAGCCCGGCCGCGATGCTATGGTCCAGTTCCGACATGCGCCCGAGGATTGACGACGGTGTCCCGAACCGCAAGCCGAATTCCCCTGCCCGAGGTTATCATGCCGACCGATCTCGCGCGGCTGTCCGATCCGGCCGCGGCGGCGGCCCGCCTGCCGGCCGGTGCGGCGGTGATCCTGCGCGACCGGGATCATCCGGAGCGGCGCGCCTGGGCGGAGCGCCTGCGGCAGGTCACGGCGGCGCGGGGCCAGATGCTGCTGATCGCCAACGATCCCGATCTGGCGCGGGCGGTCGACGCCGACGGGCTGCATCTGGCCGAACGCGAGGTGGGCCGCATCGCGCCCTGGCGGTTCACCACGGCGGCGGCGCATTCGCTCGCCGCCATCCGCCGCGCCGAACGCGTCCGGGCGGATGCCGTGCTGCTGTCCCCGGTCTTTCCCACCGCCAGCCATCCCGGCGGGCGGACGCTGGGCCTGCAACGCGCCCGGGCGATCGCGCGCGCCGCAGGGTTGCCGGTCTACGCCATGGGCGGCGTCGGTCCGGGCAATTGGCGTTTACTCGGTCCCGCCTTCGCCGGCTTCGCCGCCATCGAGGCCCTCCTCCAGACCCAGTGACTGGGCGATCTCGGTCAGTTGCGCCTCCTCCAGGGTACGGATGCGCAGCGCCAGTTCGTTGGCGACGCGCGTCGCCTCCGGGCTGAGGCCGGCGGTGTCGATGACAATCCGGGGATGGGAGATGCGGGCGAGGTCCTGCAGTTCGTCGGCGTCGTCCCAGATCAGGTTGAAATAGGTGATGATCCGCTGCACCAGCGCCCAGCTCGGCCGGCTGCGGTGACCGTGCTCCAGGGCCGAAAGATAGGCCGGGGTGACGCCGAGCTCGCCGGCCATGGCGCGGAGCGAGACGCCGCGCGCCTCGCGCAGTTCCCGGACCCTCTGGCCGAAAGGGGTCACGGCTCCCGCCGCCGGCGCAGCAGCACGTAGAGCGCGCCGTGCCCGCCATGGCCGGGCGTCGCCGCGGCCGTCGCCAGCACCAGCGGCGCCAGATCAGCCTGTTTCAGCCATTCCGGCACCCGGCGTTTCAGGATGCCCGGCGGTTCCGGATTGACGAAGGGACCGTCGGCGCTTTCGCGCACGCGGCCGCCCTTGCCGGTGATCACCAGCAGGCAGCGCTTGCCGGCGGCGTGGCACTGGCGGACGAACAGGGCCAGTGTCTGATGCGCCTGGGCCTGGGTCATGCCGTGCAGGTCGAGGCGCGCGTCGATCGGGTACTGGCCGCGCCGCAGCCGTTCCGCCGTCCGCCGGTCGACGCCGGCGAGACGGCCGCGACCGGGCGCAGCCGGCCGTTCCGGCGGCGCGGGCGGCGCTGGGGCGGGGGCCGCACGCCGCTGCGGAGCCGGTTTCGCGGGTTGCGGTTTCTTCGGAGGAGCCGCCGCCGGCTTGCTTGCCGCCGCGGCGGCTTCGGCTGCGCGGCGCGCCTCCGCCTTCAGCCGCTTCTCGGTGGAGCGCGATGGCTCGATCTCCCGGGCGACCAGCCGCCAGAGCTTCAGGTCGTCGTCGCTGAGACCTCTGCGGCGCGCCATGCGCTCACCCGCCGTCGTCGATCAGCACGATGTGCAGCCGCCGCGGCCCGTGGGCGCCCATGACGATCTTCTGCTCCACGTCGCCGGTCCGCGAGGCGCCGGAGATCATGTTGACCGTGCGCGGCATGCGGCCCTCGCCGAACCGTTCCCGGATCATTGCGAAGGCGTCTTCCATGGCGCGCACCACCTGCCCGCGGCGCAGTACCACGACATGGTTGTCGGGCACGAAGTTGAGCGTCGCCGGCGTCGAGGGATCGGAAGTCATGACCAGGGTGCCGGTCTCGGCGATGGCCGCCGCCGCCGGGGTTACCGAAACCTGATCCCCGATGTCCGCGGCGCCGGTCTCCACGTCCAGCATGGGCGCGCGCGCCCATGGCAGGTCCGCCACCTCGGCGGCGGGCGCGAGACGCAGCTCCGTCGGCAGGTTGTGCTGTTTCAGCCAGCCGGCAATGGCTTCCGGCGCCAGTTCGGCTGCGCCCACCCGGTCGACGGTGACGCCGAGCTCGGCGCACTTGGCGAGGAACAGCGCCAGCCGCTCCGGCTCCGGCAGATCGGCGCGCGCCGGGATCAGGCCCGGGCGGTGTTCGGCCATGCGCCGGGTGAGCGTTTCCGGGTCCTGGCGGCCGGGAAGACCGGCGGCCCGGTCGCGGACCTTGTTCAGGATCCGGTCGCGGCTGGACATCGTCGGGGCTCCTTCAGGCTCGATGTCATGCCTGTATCCGCCAAAAAGGGGCGGACATGCAAGGCGGGGCCGTGAAACAATGACGGCAATGAGGGAGGAGTGAAGCATGGAACTGACCGTCGAATTCCCGTCCATCGCCTACCGCGAGGGCCCCGAAGGCGTCGCCCGCATGGCCAGGGCCATCGAGCGCATCGGCTATGACCGCATCGACATCTTCGACCATGTCGTCATGGGCTATCCTGTCGAGGGCCGCGAACCGTCGCCCTATCCGGCGAAGATGCCGATCCTGGAGGCGCTGACCCTGGCGGCGCATCTGGCGGCGCTGACCGAGCGGGTCGGCCTGGGCACCGAGGTCCTCGTGCTGCCGCAGCGCGATGCGGTTCTGGTCGCCAAGCAGATCAGCACCATCGACACGCTGTCGGGCGGTCGCATGCGGCTCGGCGTCGGCGTCGGCTGGCAGCCTTCGGAGTACGAGGCGCTGGGCTTCGACTATGCCGACCGCGGCGAGCGGATGGACGAGGCGATCGACCTGGTGCGCGCCTGCTGGCGCGATGAGCGCATCGACCACCGCGGCAGGCATTTCACCGTCAATGCGATGGCGATGGAGCCGAAGCCGCCGCAGGCGCCGGGCGTGCCGCTGTGGGTCGGCGGCAATTCCGGCCCCGCCTTCCGCCGAGTGGGCCGGGTCGGCGACGGCTGGCTGGCCAGCCGGGTGACGGACGCCGCCTATGCCGCAAGCGCCATGGACCGGATCCGGGAAGCGGCGGTGAAGGCGGGCCGCGACCCGGCGAAGCTCGGCTTCCAGTCCATGATCGCGCCGCCGCCCAGAGAAGGCGATGACGCCGGCAAGGCGTTCTATGCCGACCACGAACGGGTCGCTGCCCGCGCCGCCGAACTGAAAGACATGGGCTTCGGCGCGGTGGCGCTGAACGCCACGGCGATCTTCCAGGCCGGGGCGCGCAGCGTCGACGCCATGGCCGACGAACTGGAGAAACTGCACGGCGCGATCCGCCGGGCCTGTGGCTGAAGCCCGGCGGCGGCGCGGCGGTTACTTGTCGCTGTAGGAGGCGCCGAGGCCGGCGCGGGCGTCCGACTGGATGCCGTAGGGCGGAATCGGATAGCGCAGGCCGTTGGCCGACAGGTGGCCCAGTCCCTCGATCACCTTGGGCAGGAATTTCGGCGGGATGGCCATCAGCAGTTCATCCTCCATCACCCCGCCATAGCGCCGCTCCGCGAAGCAGGGGATGGACAGGCTCGGCTCGCGGGTCTTGAGCGCCCGGCCCCAGCTGTCGGCGCAGGAACTCTCGCCGACGCAGCCCCATTCCAGCTTGCGGTAGCCGGCCCATTGCAGGCCGTTGATGAACAGGATCATCTGCGCCGGCGTGGCGTAGATCAGCGCGATGTCCGGCGGGTCGAGCCGGCCGGCGGCCAGCGGCGAGACGGCCATCGCCTTGTAGCGGCCATAGGGCACTACTTCCATCGCCGCCTGGTGGGCCGCGGTGTCGGTTTCGGTCTCGTACCAGACGCCCTTCATGCGCTCGCCGCCCAGCCATTCATCGTCCTGCGGATGCAGGCCGATGACCGCGCCGCACTGGGCGCCGACCAGGTCCTCGACGGTGATGCCGACGGTCCAGCCAAGACGGGACGCCTGGCCGACGATCTGGTCGGTGGTGTGGATCGAGCCCGGGCGGCGGATGCGCTTGATCGCCTCCATCTCCTCGACGGTCTCGAACAGCTTCATGCCGATCGGCGTGGTGCGCAGGCGCAGATAGGTGTTCAGCCCGTCCAGAATGGCGTTCCAGTCATAGCTTTCGGGCTCGGTGATGTCTTCCCAGGCCTTGGCAGGTGCGGTGTCGGCCATGATCGTCCTCCCCAATGACAAACGGCTTGTGTGGAAAGCATAGGCCCTCGGCGACGGTGGCGCGAGTCCGGCGAAAGCGGCCGCTCCTAGTCTTCCAGCCGCGCCTTCAGCTCGGCGTTCTCCGCCTCCAGCGCGGCGAGACGCTCCAGGAGCTTACCGTTCACCATCTGCAGCATCGCCTCGTCATGGCGCGGCGTGATGTGCTGCGGGCAGTTGACGTCCCAGGCCCTGACCTCGAAGACCAGCGCCCGTTCGACTTTCGCCTTGTAGGCCGGGTCGGCCAGCCGCGCCTCCAGTTCCGCATCGCCCTCGACGATCCGCGCCTTGCCCCAGAGCTTCACCCGGCGGCGGTTGGCGTAGTCCATCAGGAAGATGAAGGCCTTCGGGTTGTCCGCCAGATTGCCCAGCGTGATGTACTGGAGGTTGCCGGCGAAATCGGCGATGGCGAGCGTCGCCGGTCCCAGCACCTTGAGGAAACCCGGCGGGGCGCCGCGGTGCTGGATATAGGGCTGACCGTCGGCGCTGACCGTGCCGAGATAGAAGCTGTCGCGGGCGGCGATGAAGGCGGCGAGGTCGTCGTCGATCTCGGCGCGCCAGCCGCCCTTGTCCTCGACGCGCCGGTAGGTTGCGCGCGATCCGCGCGCCGCCTGCGCCGCCTTGACCGAAGGCGAGAAGGCGATGTCCGTGGAGGCCATCTTCATGGGGCCCGTCCTCTTCCTGCTTGACCGTCGGAGGCATGATCTAGGGCGGTGGAGCGGAAGCCGGAGCCTCGGCCGGTCACATCGCGGCGAGCGTGACCTTTCGGGGACAAGCTGGCCACTGCGATTGCCGCCGCCGGCGCAACACCCAGATCAATCTATGGACCCCGAACGAACGAGAACAACAACACGGGAGAGCGAAAAATGAGACGCTACAAACAGTTGGCCATTCCGCTGGCGTTCGCGGCGGGCCTGGCTATTCACGGCGGCGCGGCAGCGAACGTCGAGGCGGCGCCGGGCTCCCGGGCGGATCTGGAACGCTGCGCGGCCTTCTTCCGCGTGATGTCCGAGAACGCGACGCGGCTGGGCGGCGATACCGAGGAGTCGCGCCAGCTCGGCCTGATGTACCGGAACCAGTCGGAATTGCTGGCCACCACGGCCGATGTGGAGCGGCTGAAGACCGACCATACCGAACCGCCGGCGCTCGAGCGGCACTACACGCGGCTCTCGGCGGAGCTGGAACAGGCCCTCGCGCCGGACACGCCGGCCGGAGAGGCCCGCCAGTGGGTTTCCGGCCGCATCGACGCATGCGATGTGGCGATACGGGCCGCGGCGGACTGAACGGGCCGCCCTTCGACGCAGACGGACGGGCGGTTCCGATTGCGCCCGGGGCGCGCACGTCCCAGATTCGGATGCAGCATTTCCGACCGCTGACCGGAGACGAGAATGATCATGCGACGCCTGTCCTGGATGTTGCCGGCCCTGGCGCTGGCGCTCACGGCCTGCTCGACCGGGCCTGATGGCCGGCTGCGCTCGACGCTGGGTCACACGGTTCTCGGCAAGCCGAAACCGGAGATCGTCGCCCCGGTGCACGAACTGGAGCGTTGCGCGGCCTTCCACGGGCTCATGGCCGCGGAGGCCGGGTCCGGGGATCGCGCCGAGCTGAACGCCGGCCAGGCCAGGCTGCTGGCGACCGCGGCGGAACTGGCGCGGC
Organism: Minwuia thermotolerans; assembly: GCF_002924445.1. NCBI lineage: Bacteria > Pseudomonadati > Pseudomonadota > Alphaproteobacteria > Minwuiales > Minwuiaceae > Minwuia > Minwuia thermotolerans. Next base: position 18,562 of record NZ_PIGG01000020.1, on the reverse strand, counting down.
TGCAGACGCGCGAGGAAGGCTGGGACGGCGTGCCCTGGCGCCGCGAGCGCCTGGCGGAGGAACTGGCGGCGCGGCGCGCGGACGGCACCGCGGGGGCCTGGATCGCAGAGACCTCGGCGCAGTGCGAAGAGGTGCTGGCGAAGGTCAGATCGGCCACGAACACAGCCGGGTAGACGGCGGCCGGGAATCCGGCCCTGCCGTTCTTCAGTCGAAGGTCAGATCGCCCTTCTCCAGCGGTGCGAAATAGGCGTCCACATCCGCATCGGTTACGCCCTCCAGCGTCGGCGGATCCCATTTCGGCGACTGGTCCTTGTCGACCACCGTGGCACGCGTGCCCTCGTAGAAGTCGTGGCCCGCGATGATGCGGTTCACCATGCGCCATTCCATGACCATGCAGTCGCGGAAGTCGCGGCGGGCGCCCTCGCGCACCTGGCGCAGCGCCACCTTGCTGGAGGTGGGCGACTTGGTGCGGATGGTCTTCGCCTGCTTCGCCGCCCATTCGCCGCCTTCCGACTCCAGCGCGGCGACGATCTCCTCCACAGTCGCGCCGGCGAAGCAGCGGTCGATCACGTCGCGGACCTCGGCCAGCGGCGCGGCGCCCGCGTCCTCGACGAAGCCGGCGATGGTGGCGCCGACGTGCTCGTGGCTGCCGTCGGTGCCTTCCAGCGCCGTGGCCAGCGCCTCCAGCTTCGCCGCCGGCACGTAGTGGTCTGCGACGCCGGCGTAGAGGCAGTCGGCGGCCTTCAGCCGCGCGCCGGTCAGCGCCAGATACTCGCCGACGCGGCCCGGGCAGCGCGACAGGAAGAAGGAGCCGCCGACGTCGGGGAACAGGCCGATCCCGGTTTCCGGCATGGCGAACATGATGTTCTCGGTGGCGATACGGTGGCTGCCGGGAATCGACACGCCGCAGCCGCCGCCCATGACGATGCCGTTCAGAAAGCTGATCCACGGCTTGGGGTAGTAGTGGATGTCGGCGTTGAGGCGGTATTCGTCGTGGTAGAAGTCGTACGGATATTGTCCGCCGGCGCGGCCTTCGTCGTAGAGCTTGCGGATATCGCCGCCGGCGCAGAAGGCCTTCTCGCCGGCGCCCTGGATCAGCACCGCCTTCACGCCGTCGTCCTTCGCCCAGCCCCGGATCTGCGGATGCATCGCCACGACCATTTCGTGGGTCAGGGCGTTCAGCGCCTTCGGCCGGTTCAGCAGGATGGTGCCCAGCGCGCCCTTGCGCCCGAAGACGATCTCGTCATCCGTATCGGTCATGTGTTCGCCCCTGGTTGTCATGCCCGCCCCCCGCGCGGGCATCCGGTTTGATGAAGTGCCGCCGGCGACGCCGTTTCCGGACCCCCGTACAAGGCGGGGGTGACGTCCGGAGGCTGCGGCCGTCAGTCCGCGAGCAGTTTCCGGCTGATCACCACGCGCATGATCTCGTTGGTGCCTTCCAGGATCTGGTGGACGCGGCAGTCGCGCAGATAGCGCTCGATCGGATGGTCCATCAGGTATCCGTAGCCGCCGTGCAGCTGCAGGGCCTGATTGCAGATGTCGAAGCCCGCGTCGGTGGCGAAGCGCTTGGCCATGGCGCAGGCCTGGGTCTTGTCGGGCGCGTCGGCGTCCAGCTTCGCGGCGGCGCCGCGGATCATGTAGCGCGCAGCTTCCAGCTCGGTCGCCATGTCGGCCAGCCGGAACTGCGTATTCTGGAAATCGGCGATGGCGCGGCCGAACTGCTTGCGGTCCTTCACGTAGTCGACCGTCCGTTCCAGGCAGGCGCGTGCCGCGCCGAGCGAGCAGGCGCCGATGTTGATCCGCCCGCCGTCCAGGCCCGCCATGGCGATGCGGAATCCCTGACCCTCGTCGCCGACCCGGTTCTCGACCGGCACGCGGCAGTCGTCGAACAGCACCATCGCCGTCGGCTGGGAATTCCAGCCCATCTTGCGCTCCTGCGCCCCGAAGCTGATGCCGGGCGCGTCCTTCGGAATGGCAAGGCAGGTGACCCCGCCCGCGCCCTCTTCGCCGGTGCGGACCATGGTGACGTAGACGTCGGCGCGGCCGCCGCCGGAGATGAATGCCTTGGCGCCGTTGATGACGTACTCGTCGCCCTCGCGCACCGCCTTCGTCTTGAGGCTGGCGGCGTCGGAGCCCGCGCCCGGCTCCGTCAGGCAGTAGCTGGCGAAGTGCTCCATGGTGCAGAGCTTCGGCAGGAATTTCTCCCGCACCGCATCGCCGCCGAAGCGGTCGATCATCCAGGCGGCCATGTTGTGGATCGAGATATAGGCGGCGGTCGATGTGCAGCCGGCGGCCAGTTCCTCGAAGATGATGGCGGCGTCCAGGCGGGTCAGCGCCGAGCCGCCATGCGCCTCGCCGACATAGATGCCGGCGAAGCCGAGCGCCGCCGCCTGGCGCAGCGTGTCCTCGGGAAAGATCTTCTCCGCGTCCCATTTCGCGGCATGGGGCGCCATCTCGGCGTCCGCGAAGCTGCGCGCGGCATCCTGAAAGGCGAGCTGATCCTCGGTCAGCGCCTGCGTCATCTCATCCTCCCCGAATGCCGACTCTCCCCTGCCGCCACGAAATAGTCGAGCCCGCCGGGGCGGTCAACGCGCGCGGGCGGGCGCCGGGAGATCAACGGGTCGGTGCGGATCTCGCGCAGCAGCTTGCGGCGCATCGCGGCGGCGAAGGCGTCGTAGTCGGCCGCCACCTCCACGAAGGCGCCATAGCCGCCGATCACCTCCTCGCGGTAGTAGCGCTCGATACCGGGCTCCTGGCTCAGGATCGGCAGCCCGTTGATGACGATGCCGCCGGCGATGACGTCCTCGCGCGCGCCCTGGACGGCGGGCGCGTCGGTGTTGCGTCCGTCGCCCGAGATGTCGATCACCCGCCGGCCCGCGGGCCAAGGCAGGTTCTCGAACTGGCTGGCCGCATAGAGCAGGGCCTGACCGATGGCGGTGCCGCCGGCGGAGAAATAGCGCGGCGTCAGTTCCACGTCGCGGGCCAGCGTCTCGATCCCCTCCGGTGAGTCCACCGCGCGCCAGTCCAGCGCCTGGCGGACCTGGCCGGGGCCCGACCATTGCACCAGGGTGAAGGCCACGCGGCCGCTGGGGCCCCCGGCGATCGCCCGCGCCACTTCCCCGTCGCGCAGGGCCTGGGCGATACCGTCCATCTGCAGACCGAACTCGCCATGGCTGACCGAAGAGGATGCGTCGACCGCCAGCACGATCGCCACATCGACGGTTTCGGCGCGGGCCGCGGCCCATCCGGAAAGAAGAACAGCGATCGCGATCAGGGCCGGGCGGATCATGCGCCGCACTCTATCACGGCGCGGCGGCCGGGGCCTCTCCCAGTCGCCGCTCCACGCCGCGCAGCGCGAGCGCCACGGCGACGCCCGCGACCCCGGCAGCGAGCGTCAGCCAGCGCGCGGCGGTGAAGTCGCCGCCGGCCATGGCCGCCATCCACGCAACCGCTGGCGGTCCCAGCAGGGAACCGAGATTGGTGCACTGGACGATGACGCCGTTGGTGATGCCGACCTGGGCGGGGGAGGGGCTGTGCGTCGCCGCGCCGGCGAGCACCGCGCCGGGTATGGCGCCGCCGATGGCGGAGAACAGGCCCGCCAGGATCAGCCGGACCGCCGGGTCGAGGCCGCTGTCGTAGATCCCCAGGGTGAGCAGGCCCAGCGCCAGGCTGCAGGCGGCGATGATCGTCCAGCGCGCCGCGCCGCGGCTGAGCAGCACGCCGGCGGCGAGATTGCCGGCGATGTTGGCGGCCACCACCACGGCAACGCCGCCGCCCGCCGCCGCGGCGGTCAGGCCCACGCCCTGCAGGATGGTCGGCAGCCAGGTCAGCACGCCGAACCACTGCACCGTATAGAGCATGAACGCGACACCCATCAGCCAGGGCCCCGGCCGGCGGACCACCTCGGCCAGGCCGCGCAGCCGGCCCGCGCCCGTCGGCCGCCGTCCCAGCCCGCGGGTCATGGTCAGGAAGACCGCGGCATAGACCACGGTCAGACCCGCATTGAACCACCAGACCGTGCGCCAGTGCTCCGGCGCGGCGATGAACGGCGCGGCGGCCATCATCGCGGCGAAGCCGGCCGGCATGTAGGTGCTCCAGACCGACAGGGCCATGCGCACGTCGCGGGGCGCCGTCGCCTCCAGGATCAGGCCGGGGGCCGCGACCACGATAACCACGAAACTGAATGCCTCGCAGAGCCGGGAGGCGAAGATTTGCGGCGCGCCGGCGGCAGTGGCGCCCAGCACGTTGCCCGCCAGCAGAACCGCCAGCGCCAGCAGCACCGCGCGGCGGCGGCCGGCATTGTCGGCGAAGACGCCGGCCAGAATGCCGGTCGCGACGGCAACGCCGTTGATCAGCGACATGAAGAAGCCGGCGGCCACCAGGTCGAGGCCAAGGTCGGCGCGGATCTGGGCGATCATCGGCGGCGCCTTGCCGACCTGCGCGCCAATCAGCACGCCCGCGCCCACCGCGGTCAGCACGACCGCCCAGCGCGTCGTCGCCGCCTTCTCCGTATCCGCCGCAGGCTCCGCCACGCGCTGTCTCCCGCCCGGTTGCATCCGGCGGCAGCCTTGGCCGCGGCGCGCGTGAAAGGCAACCGGAATCGCGGCCGGGAGGGGGAAATGCAACCATCCCCTTCCGCGGCGAAAATATGTATGGTTCGGCGGTCAGGCTGGATCAGGAGGCTTGGAACATGACCGGCAGGCTGCGTCTCGGCGTCAACATCGACCACGTCGCCACTATCCGAAACGCCCGCGGCGGCGGCCATCCCGATCCCGTGCGCGCCGCGCGGCAGGCGGCCGAGGCCGGGGCTGACGGCATCACGGCGCATCTGCGCGAGGACCGCCGGCACATCTCCGACGACGACATCGAGCGTCTCAGCGCCCAGATCGACCTGCCGCTGAATCTGGAGATGGCGGCGACCGAGGAGATGCTGGGCATCGCGCTCCGCCACAAACCGCACGCCGCCTGCCTGGTGCCGGAGAAGCGCGAGGAGGTCACCACCGAAGGCGGCCTGGACGTCGCCGCGCACCACCGGCACCTGGCGCCGGTCGTGCGCAGCCTGGTCGACGCCGGCATCCGCGTGTCGCTGTTCATCGATCCGGAGCCGGTACAGCTCCACGTCGCCAAGGCGCTGGGCGCGCCGGTTGTCGAACTGCACACCGGGGCCTATTGCGACGCCGGGGACGCGGACCGGGAGGGCGAGCTGGCGCGTATCATCCATGCCGCCGAATACGCCGCCGATCTGGGGCTCGAGGTCCATGCCGGTCACGGCCTGACCTTCGACACCGTCTCGCCGGTGGCCGCGGTCCCCCAGGTCGTCGAGCTCAACATCGGCCACTTTCTGGTCGGCGAGGCGATCTTCTCCGGCCTCAACTCCGCCATTACCCGCATGCGCAGCCTGATGGACAAGGCGCGCGCCGCCGCCACGGGCAGCGCCAGCGCATGAGCAGCCCATGATCGTCGGTATCGGCGCCGATCTGTGCGACATCCGCCGGATCGAGCGCTCCATCGAGCGTTTCGGACAGCGCTTTCTCGACCGCTGCTTCACCGGCGGCGAGCAGGCGGCCTGCGGCGGCCGCGCGGACACCGCGGCCCGCTTCGCCCGCCGCTATGCCGCCAAGGAGGCCGCGGCCAAGGCGCTCGGCACGGGCATCGGCGAGTTCGCCGGCCTGAAGGAGATCGAGGTCATCTCCCGTCCCAACGGTAAGCCCGACCTGATCCTCAGCGGCCAGGCGGCGGCGACCCTGGCGGGGCTCTGTCCCGCCGGCGCGGCAGGTTTCGCGCATCTGTCCATCAGCGACGAGGCGCCCTATGCACTGGCCTATGTGGTGCTGGAGGCGCGGCCGGCGGCGGCGGATCGCAATTGACTAACGGCCGCCTTTCAGCTTCAACACGGCGTCGCTCCGCCAGGCGTCGTCCGAACGACGCAATCCCCCGGCAAGACAAGGCGTTCTAATGGCTTCCAGATCCAAGGGTGGCTTCAAAGAGACCATCAAGACCGTCATCTATGCCGTGGCGATCGCGATGGTATTTCGCACCTTCGCCTTCGAGCCCTTCAACATTCCGTCGCGGTCCATGGTGCCCACGCTGCTGGTGGGCGACTTCCTGTTCGTCTCCAAGTTCTCCTACGGCTACAGCCGCCACAGTCTTCCCTTCAGCCCTGACCTTTTCGGCGGCCGCGTCCTGCAGAGCGCGCCGGAGCGGGGCGACGTCGCCGTGTTCAAGACGCCGCTGGACAACGAGACCGACTTCATCAAGCGGGTCATCGGCATGCCCGGCGACCGCATACAGATGCGCGACAGCGTGCTGTACATCAACGATCAGGCGGTGGAGCGCGAGCGTGTGGAGGACTTCGAGTACATCGACGGCACGGGCCGGCTGCGCTTCATTCCGCAATACCGCGAGATCCTTCCCAACGGCCGCAGCTATCTCACTCTTGACGAGAGTGCCCGCCGGCCCCTGGACAACACCGCCGTCTATACGGTGCCCAAGGGGCATTACTTCATGATGGGCGACAACCGCGACAACTCCACCGACAGCCGGGTCTCCGTGCGCAACAGCGGCGTGGGATTCGTGCCGGCGGAGAATCTCGTCGGCCGCGCCGATGTGCTATTCTTCTCCATCGACACGGACTTCCGCTGGTGGCAGATCTGGAACCTGGTCACCAACATCCGGTACTCGAGACTGGGCGACGTGATTGAATAGACCTCCGCAGGCGATGGCAGAACTCGAGCGGGCCCTGGGTCACGCCTTTGCCGATCGCGGGCGGCTGCAGGAAGCCCTGACGCACCCTTCGGCGCTGCAGCGCGGCCGCGCCGAGCGCGGCGACTACGAGCGCCTCGAATTCCTGGGCGACCGCGTGCTGGGCCTGGTCATCGCCATGGCCATCTTCCGCGAATACCCGGACGCCAATGCCGGCCACATGGCGCGGCGCTACAACGAGATGGTGCGCAAGGAGACGCTGGCGGAAGTCGCGCTGGAGACGGGCCTCGCCGGACACATCCGCATGTCGCCCGGCGAGCGCGAGACCGGCGGGCTGGAGAAGCCGGCCATCCTCGCCGACATCTGCGAAGCGGTGATCGGCGCGCTCTATCTGGACGGCGGCCTGCCGGCCGCGGAACGGTTCATCGGCGAGCGCTGGCGCGCGCGCATCGCGGGGCTGGAGAAGGCGCCGAAGGATTCCAAGACGGCATTGCAGGAATGGGCCCACGCCCACGGCATCGAGCCGCCGGAATACGAGCTTGTAGCCGCCCGCGGCCCCGATCATGCGCCCGAGTTCACGGTCAGGGCGCGGTTCGCGCGCGGCGAGGCCGAAGCCACCGGGTCGTCGAAGAAGGTGGCGGAACGGCGGGCGGCGGAAACATTGCTCGGCAAGGTGGAGAACGGCCGTGACGGCTGAGACGGAAGGCGGCGGAGAGCAGGAGAGCCGGGCCGGCTTCGTCGCCCTGGCCGGCGCGCCCAATGCGGGCAAGTCGACATTGCTGAACCAGCTGGTCGGAACCAAGGTCTCGATCGTCAGCCCGAAGGTGCAGACGACGCGCGCCCGGGTCGTCGGCATCGCCCTGGAGGGCGCGGTGCAGATCGCCTTCGTCGACACGCCAGGCATCTTCCGGCCGAAGCGGCGGCTGGAGAAGGCGATGGTGGATGCTGCCTGGGGCGGCGTCGCCGACGCCGATCTGACCGTCCTGCTGATCGACGCCGAGCGGGGCCTCAACAGCAATGTGCGCGAGATACTGGCGGGTCTCGACAAGCTGGGCCGCCGGATCTGGGTGGTGTTGAACAAGATCGACCTGGTGCGCAAGGACAGCCTGCTGGCCATGACGGCGGAACTCGGCCGGACGGGTTTCGTCGATGAGGTCTTCATGGTCTCGGCGCTGACCGGCGACGGGGTCGCCGATCTCCGCGAGGCCCTCGCCCGGGCCATGCCGCCGGGGCCGTGGCTCTATCCGGAGGACCAGGTCTCGGAGATGCCGGAGCGGCTGCTCGCCTCCGAGATCACCCGCGAGAAGCTGTTCCTGCGCCTGCATCAGGAACTGCCCTATGCGCTGACCGTCGAGACCGAGAACTGGACGGAACGCCCCGACGGCTCGGTGCGCATCGACCAGGTGATCTACGTCGCCCGCGAGGGCCACCGCGCCATCGTCCTGGGTCACGGCGGCCAGACCATCCGCCAGATCGGCAGGATGGCGCGCGAGGAGCTTTCGGAACTGCTGGGGCGGCCGGTGCATCTTTTCACCTTCGTCAAGGTGCGCGAGAAATGGCTCGACGACCCTGCCCGCTACCGGGAGATGGGGCTGGACTTCCCCCGAGGCTGACAGCAGCGGCGGGACCCGACGGTCATCACGCAGAAATGCGGTGAACCGTTGCGGCGACGGCCCGTATGTTGACCGACATGCCTCGCACCTACCGCCGCAGGTTCACCCACGCCTTCGATCACCCCGTCGAGACGGTCTGGCCGGCGCTCGCCGACACCGCGCGTTTCAACGAGGCGGCCGGGTTCCCGAAGCACCGCATCCGCGAGGAGGCGCAGCCCGACGGCTCGATCCGGCTGTTCGCCGAGGGCGCGGTCAAGGGCGTCGAGCTGGCCTGGGAGGAGTTCCCCGTCGAATGGGTGATGGGCCAGTGGTTCTGGCACTGGCGTGTGTTCTCGAAGGGCCCATTCGCCACCATCGGCGCCATGGTCACCTTCGAGCCGCGCGAAGACGGTCCCGGCTGTCTCTGTCACTACGAGGTGGGCGCGACGCCGCGCACCGGCTTCGGCTGGGTGATCCTCAACTGGGGCTTCTTCGCCCGCGCCGAGAACGATTTCCGCAGTCTCTGCGGGCAGGTCGCCGAATGGGCCGAGGGGGTCGCAAGGGTGCCCTACCGGGTGCCGGGGCACGCGCCGTCGGCGGCGGAACGGATGCGGATCGACGCCATGGTCCGGCGGCTGGAGGCGAGCCCCTACGGTCACGGCCTGGGGCAGACGCTGGTGGACTGGGTGCTGGCGGCGCAGGAGGTCGATCTGGTGCGTATCCGCCCGCTGGCGCTCGCCCCCCTGCTCGGCGCCGAACCGCGGGCGATGGTCGAAACCATGTTGCAGGCGGTGCGCGAGGGCCTGCTGCAGCAGCGCTGGGACCTCCTCTGTCCGCGCTGCCGCGGCGCCAAGCTCGCCGCCGACGGGCTCGACAGGCTGCCCGAACGCGCCCATTGCGCGGCCTGCAATGTCGACTACGAACGCGATTTCGCGCGCAATGTGGAGCTGACCTTCACGCCCGCTCCGGCGCTGCGGCCGGTCTATGACGGCGAATACTGCCTGGGCGGACCAATGACGACGCCGCACGTCATGGCGCAGGTGCGCCTGGATCCCCGCGCGGCGCGGGACTGGCCGGGCGAACTGCCGCCGGGTCCCTACCGCGCCCGGGAACTGCGCGGCGGCCCCTATGCCGAGTTCGAGCACGATGGCGGGGCGCTGCCCACCGTGGCGCTGGCCGAGGATGCGGTGACGCTGGGCGCGCCGGCGCCGCCGGGACGCATCGCCTTCCGCAACGACGACAGCACGCCCCGCTACGCCGTGATCGAACGCCGCGACTGGGCCATCGATGCGCTGACGGCGGAACGCGCAACCGCGCTGCACGCCTTCCGCGACCTCTGCGCCGCCGACACACTGCGTCCCGGCGACGGGGCCGGCATCAGCCAGGTGGCGCTGATGTTCACGGACCTGAAGGGCTCCACCCGGCTCTACCGCAGCGCCGGCGACGCACCCGCCTACGCCGCCGTGCGCAGCCATTTCGTCTATCTCGCCGATCATGTCCGCCGCCATGACGGCGCGGTGGTGAAGACCATGGGCGACGCCGTGCTCGCCGCCTTCGCCGAGCCGCGCGACGCCCTGGCCTGCGCCGTCGCCATCCAGCGCGGCATGGACGCCTTCAACCTCCGCGAGCAATCGGCGCTGGTGGTCAAGATCGGCATCCACACCGGGGCCTGTCTGGCGGTGACGCTCAACCGCCGGCTCGACTATTTCGGTCAGACCGTGAACCTGGCCGCTCGCCTGCAGGACCAGTCGCGGGGCGGCGACATCGTCTTTTCCGAGGCGGTGCGGGCGGACCCCACCGTCCGGGCGCTGGCCGATGCGCTCTCGCCGACGCACGAATGCGCCGAACTGCGGGGCATCGACGAGGCGATCGCCTTCTGGCGCGCCTCCGCATCCTGAATTCGCCCCTTTTGAGGGCGTGAGCGTTCGAATCGTCCGGCTGGGGCTGTTATACAGGGGCCATGGATGACCCTTTCGATCTCGGCGCCGCGGAGCCGGCCGGACGCGGCGAGGCGCGCTTCCCCTATCTGGAAACGCTGAATCCGCCCCAGCGCCAGGCGGTGGAGGCCCTGGACGGTCCCGTTCTGGTGCTGGCGGGCGCCGGCACCGGCAAGACGCGCGTGCTCACCACGCGGCTGGCGCACCTGCTCAATCTCGGCAAGGCCCGGCCCTGGGAAGTGCTGGCGGTGACCTTCACCAACAAGGCCGCCCGCGAGATGCACGACCGCGTCGGCCAGCTCATCGGCCAGGCCGTCGAAGGCGTCTGGCTGGGCACATTCCACGCCATCGGCGTCCGCATCCTGCGCCGCCACGCCGAACTGGTGGGCCGCACCTCCGGTTTCACCATTCTCGACGACGACGACCAGCAGCGCCTGATCAAGCAGTTGCTGGAGGCCGAGAACATCGACGTCAAGCGCTGGCCGCCCAGGGCCTTCGCCTCGGTCATCGACGGCTGGAAGAACAAGGGGCTGACGCCCGCAAAGGTGCAGGAAGGCGATTCGGGCTTCGCCGACGGCAAGGCGAAGGCCCTCTACAAGCTCTACCAGGATCGTCTGCAGACGCTGAACGCCTGCGATTTCGGCGACCTGCTGCTGCTGACGACCGAGCTCTTCCTCAACCATCCGGACGTGCTGGCCGACTATCACCGCCGCTTCCGCTACATCCTGGTCGACGAATACCAGGATACCAATGTCGCCCAGTATCTCTGGCTCCGGCTGCTGGCCCAGGGCGCGCGGAACATCTGCTGCGTCGGCGACGACGATCAGTCGA
>NZ_PIGG01000019.1 GCF_002924445.1 Minwuia thermotolerans | reverse complement strand
CCGAGACCGTGATCGAGAGCGCCGGCGCGGTGACGCTGCTGGAGAACACGGCGGGTGCATATGTGGTTGAGGCTGGCGGTGTCCGGACGGGGATCACCCGAGACGGCGGGGCGGTGACAGGGGACAGCTATGCCGGCTGGTCGATGATCCATGCCGAAGGGCTCGGGGGCGGTGGTTTCCAGTTGCTCTGGCAGCGCACGAATGGCGACTACACGATGTGGGAGACCGACGGCGCTGGGGCGTATGTGAAGTACTATTCCGTTGACCCCCCCTGGATCATGGAGGCTGCCAGCGGCGTCGACATCGACGGCGACGGCATCATCGGCGAGCCCGAGAAGCCCGAGACCGTGATCGAGAGCGCCGGCGCGGTGACGCTGCTGGAGAACACGGCGGGGGAAACTACGGACAGTCTGGAGGCAGATGAGTTTCGCTTTGACCATAATAGTGGTGCAGCGACTGCCGATTTTGCTGCCAAGCCGGGGCAGAGTCTGGATTATACAATGTCTTACGACACGAGGATTGCAGAAGTGGACGTGAACGTGGAGCAGTTGGCCGAAGGGAATTTGGCCGCGCTATCTGACGACGCAGCAATTGCGCTTCTTGGTGTTTCCAATATGCTTGGCGAGGAGCTTTTTTAGGGCGGCATACCCAGCGATCGCATCAAGGATTTCCCTGAATGGGCTTGAGGTGATTGACAATGACGCCCAGGGGGCATGTGGCGTTACGCCTTGCCCGAAGCGTTCATATCTCGATCTCATTGGCCATCAAATCGACGCAGGGCTGGATGAACGATCGCGAGCCGTACCGACGCCTTTCGCTAGGTCCCCTTGGGCCCAAACATTATGCTCGGCCTTCTCCAGGTAACGCGCCAGCACGTTGACCGATTTCCAGCCGCCGGCGCGCATGATGGCGGCCGTATCGAACCCTCTTGTCAGCAGGTCCTGCGCGGCGCCGACGCGCATCGAATGGCCGCTGAATGCGTCCACCTCCGACGGATCGAGACCAAGGCGTCTCGCCGCGTTCTTGACAAGCCGCTTCACCGTGGTGGTACCGAGATCGCGGTTGATTGCTTTGCCCTGGTCGATGGGGCAGAAGAGCCAGTCGATATCCAGGCCACGCCAATCCAGCCATTGCCGGACCAGCTGTGCTGTCCGCTCGGAGGTAAATGCGAGTCGCCCCTGGCCGAAGGGATCGGATTTGCTCCGCCGGATGAGAACGCGGAGGGTGCCGTCGCCACGCATTTCCAGATCGTCTGTGCGCAGGGCGACGAGCTCCGAGCGACGGGTCAGGAGTTCGTAGCCGAGGGAGAGCATGGTGCGGTTGCGCAGCCCCCAGGGCGTGTCGGGCTCGGTCTCCAGAAAGCGATCGAGATAGTCGCGCGTCAGGCCCTTGGCCTGTTTCGGACGAACGGCCTTGCGGCGGCGTATACGCCGGAAGGCGAGGTTGATCTCCTCATCAAATGTGGGATCAGGCAATCCGAGAAGCCGATGCGCCTTGCGGATGGCATAGAGGCGGCGTCGGACCGTTGACGGCGCTCTCTTGTCCCCCTGGTCCTCCAGGAACCGGCAGACCGTTTCGACACGAGCCGGGAATGGTTGGCCGAGACCATGCGCGTGGCACCATTTCTCGAAGGCCTCGACATCGGCGTAGTAACTCCGCATCGTTGACGGTGCATAGGCGCCCTCGAGGCGTTGGAATTCGGATCGCCAGTCGACAGACATATTGTCCTCATACAGGATATAAATGTCTTAATATAGGACATTATGGATTGTCAATGCTCACCGGAGTTCAGTTGCGAATGGCGAGATCGGCGTTGAGATGGAGCGCTGACGAATTAGCTGAGCGGGCCGGCATTGCCTTGAAGACAGTGCAGCGATTGGAGGCCGAAGAGGGAGTGCCCCCAAGCCGGGCACGCACACTGGATGCCATTCAAAGGGTATTTGAAACCGCTGGCATCGAGTTTATCGGAGCGCCTGATGATCGGCCCGGCATCCGTCTCGCCTCGCCGAAGGAAGGCTCGGGGACGGCCTGAATCGGCTTGGCAGAATCAGACGGCGTGGTTCCATAGCTTTGGAGAACGACCCCGTCCCAATCCCCTCTGCACCATCTCCTGAAAAAACCTGCCAGGCCCGCAATATCTCGAGGTTGATGCGCCAGGCGCCTCCAGATATAGTAGTGATTGATGAGACTTGGACGGGTATCGAAGGTGAACGAACCGGCTGAACATCGGCCATTTCGGGTGGATTGAAGGGAGATGGCGATGTCGAAGAAGGTCAGTCTGCCGAACCCACAGCGCTTCAACCTCACGAGCTTCGCCGAAATCCTCCCCGCTCGCGATCCGATCATCGGCGAAGATCCCGGCTCCTTTGAGGGCTTTCATGGCGGTCTCATGCACTCGCTGGCGCCGCTCACGCCCTATGAATGTATCATTGCCGAAAACCTCGTCGCCATCGAGTGGGAGCTTCTGCAGCGCCGCCGCATGCGGGAGGCGGGTATCCGCAGGATTGCCCGCCAAGCGGTCGAGGAGGCCGTGGTCGCCCATCGCCGCTCCGAAGGTTCAAATGCTGACGACGAAGCCTGGGAGCGGCACATCGATGCCCTCCACAAACAACGGCCGGCCGAGGGCGAGGTGATCGAGGGGTGACCTCCTACGCCATCAGGGCCCGCAACCGCGCCAATGCCTTGAAGAGCACGGGCCCCCGAACCGCGGCCGGCAAGGCGATCGTCGCCGGCAATGCGCGCCGCCATGGCGCAACGTCGCGTCCCGACCCGTCGGCCGTCGACACCTGGCTCGGTATCATTCTCGACAAGCCCGATATTTCGCCGGCGGAGCTGTTGCCCGGCGATGAGCGGGGCTTTCGGGCGCTCGTTCTCGCCGAGGCGGAGGCGCGGCTGGTCCGCTGTCAGCAGGCGCTGATCGACTTCGAGGGCGAACCATTGACGGTCGATGGTTATTTCCAGGAGCGACTGAATACTGCGGAGGAGTTCCGCCAATATCTGAAGTCAATGGGTATGACCTCGATGGAGAGGAAATTTGCGCAGTTCGCCCTCCGACACGTCGAGCAGAATATCGCAGCGGAAATTTCTGCTCACCAGGGACATCACCGCCTGTTGAGCCGTTACCTGGGCGAGGCCAGGTCGCTGCGGCGGCGCGCCTTCGCCGCATGGCACGCCTCGATGATCGAGAACGAAGAGCGACAAGTTGCCTGAAAACCCGATTTACCGAAACAAACCCAGCGTCCATCCAGGGGCAGCGGAGCGCCAATCGAGCTATCGGCGTCCCGCCATGTCCCGACTTGTCCCGCTTAGTCCCGGGTCGTGATGTCATCGGCGCCGGCCAAATGGCCGATAACGCCTGCTGCCGATCGACATGTTGACCATTTTGCAACACATTGCGCCCCTAAGATGCCGCAAGCGTTGAGCGCAATTGACGGGGCCGCCGGGTCCATGTACCACGTTCGATATGTTATCAGAGGGAAAGCACATGTTGACATCGGTTCGACGTCTAAGCCTCGTCGCCTCCGTCGCCGTCCTGCTGCAGATGGGCCAGGCGCAGGCACAGTCGGTCGCGGATCTCAACGCCTTCACGGGCGACCAGGCCGGCGCCGTCGCGCTCGCCGTCCAGGTGGTGCAGGCCAATCCGGAATCGGCTGCGGCAGCGGTGGCAGAGGTGCTCGCGAAATTCCCCGATGCGGCGGTGGCGCTGACGACGCAGCTGGTTACGGCGTTCCCGGAGAGCGCCGTCCAGGTTGCTCGGATCGTCGCACAGCAGGCGCCGGCGCAGGCGGCGCAGGTGGCCGGCGCTGCGGCGGCTGTGGCGCCAGAACAGGCCGCTGATATCGCCGTCGGAGTGGCGCAGGACAATCCGGATGCGGCGGTCCAGATCGTGGCGGCCGTGGCCGAGGCATCCGATACAGAGGTCGCCGCCATCGCACCGTCGGTCGCAGAGGCCATCGGCGTGGATGAGACGGAGCTGGCGGAAGCGGCCGAAGCAGAGCAGGTCGACGAAGCCGACGCGATTGACGATTCCGACGATTCGGAATTGGCGAGCGGCTGAACGGGATGGACCGGGCTCAGCCTGGTCAAGGTGCAAGATAGAGCAGAGGGTGTCTTGCCGATTGACCGAGGGCTGCAATGACTTATCAGAGGTGGGGCATGAGAATTCCGTATAAGATGACAGCGGCGGCGACCCTGGTGGCGGCCCTTGCCGCCGGCCAGGTGGCGGCGCAGTCGCGCGAAGATGGCATCCCGGTGGGCACGTTCGTTCTCAAGCCCAGCGTAGAGCTGGGGGCGCGCTATGACGACAATATCGCGCTGGAGGACGACGGGCAGGAGGAGGAGGACTTCATCCTCTCCGTGGCGCCGACGCTGAAGGCGGTCTCGACCTGGCGGCGGCACAAGCTCGAATTCGATGCCGGCCTTCGCGCTGATCGCTATCTCGACAATACGGCGGACAATTCTCTCGATGCGCAGCTTCGCGCCAATGGCACGGTGGATGTGACGCGGGCCACCAAGATCGACGGTCTCGTCAGCTATCGCCGCGGCCATGACAATCGCGGCGACGACAATGTCGCCGTCAATGATGAGACCACCAAGTTCGATCGCTATCGCAGCAAGATCCTCGTGCGCAGCCGGCCGAACCGATTGGGGGTGCAGGCGGGCGGTGGCGTGACCTATGCCAATTTCCACGATACGGACGCCGAGAACAATGACGACCGTGACGTCGTCATCTATGACGGCGAGGCGCGGCTGAGCTATGGCGTCCAGCGTCATATCCGCGCCTTCGTCGAAGGCGACGTCAATCGGCTGGACTATGTCGATGCGGTCGATGACAACGGCCTCAACCGCGATGCGACGGGCTATGCGGCGCGTGCCGGTGCGACCTACTTCCCGTCATCGCAGCTGCAGGTCAGCTTTGGCGTCGGTTATCTGATGCGTACCTTCGACGATCCGGCGCTCGACGACGTCAGCGGTCTGGACTTCAAGGGCTCGGTGAACTGGGAGTTGCCGAACCGCCTGACGAACCTGACGCTGACGACAGGCCGGAGTATCGCCGAATCGACAGATGCCGATGCCGGCGCGCGGCTGGTGACAAGCGTCTCCCTCAATGCGACGCATGACCTGGCGCGCACCTGGGAGCTGTTCGGCAATCTGCGCTATGCGCATCTGACGGACGAAGCCGCCGCGGGCGCTACGGAAGACAATGACTACTCGGCCGGCGTTGGCGTCGACTATGTCTTCAACCCCCGCGTCAAGCTGGGGCTGACCTATGACTACAAGCGCCGCGATTCATCTGATGTGGGCGGCGACTATTCGAACAACGTCTTCGGTGTTCGCCTGAAAGTCGGCTACCTGAACTAGTATCGAGGTCAAATGCGTCGGATGTACCGATCTCTCTTAAGTATCTTCTCGGTCATCTGCCTCCTGGTCACCACAGGCGTTGTCAATCAGAGCGCTGCTCAGAGCGATCAGGTCTACCGCCTGGGCGCCGGCGACAGGCTGCGTATCACTGTTTATCAGGAAGAAGACCTCTCCGGCGAGTTCGAAGTCTCCGGGACCGGAGATGTCTCCATGCCGCTGATCGGCGGTGTGGATGCGGAAGGCAAGACCATCCAGCAGTTCCAGGACGCGATCGAGACCGCCTTCAAGGATGGCTATCTCCGCAATCCGCGGGTCAGTGTCGAGGTGCTGAACTATCGACCGTTCTACGTCATCGGCGAAGTCAACGAACCGGGAAGTTATCCCTATCGCAGCGGTCTGGATGTGCTGACCGCGGTGGCGATGGGCGGCGGCTTCACCTTCCGCGCCGATGAGGACGACATCACCATCAAGCGTGCCGGCGGTCCCGAAGACGGGATCAAGGTCAACGGTGCCTCCAGGGTCCTGCCGGGCGATGTCATCCGGGTGGACGAACGCCTGTTCTAGACGTGGCGGCCCCAGGCGAGGCGACGGCAATCACACACAGACGAGAAGGACGGCCCCGTGTACCGATCGGATGATATGGCCGGCTGTTCGGTCGGTCTTGCTTATTGATGCCGGCTGAATCGAAGCTTGCGACAAGGTCGGGGATCGATCGCTCTACGGGTCGGCTCCGGGTCGAGACCACGGCTCTCCCCGAAGTGCGGATCGTCCGGCCCGCGCGGCACGGCGACGGGCGCGGCTTCTTCTCCGAGGTCTGGAACCGGCGCGCGCTGGCCGCGGCGGGCATCGAGGCCGACTTCGTGCAGGACAATCACGTCCTGAACGGCCGGGCCGGCACGCTGCGCGGCCTGCACCTGCAGGTGGCGCCCAGCCCGCAGGCGAAGCTGGTGCGTTGCCTGCGCGGCGCCATCCTGGACGTGGCGGTTGACGTCCGCCGCGGCTCGCCCACCTTCGGGCGGCACGTGGCGGTGGAGCTCTCGGGCGAGAACTGGGCGCAGCTCTGGGTGCCCGAAGGCTTCGCCCACGGTTATTGTACGCTGACCGACGGCGCGGAGGTGATCTACAAGGTGACGGGCTACTACGACGCGCAAGCCGAGCGGGGCGTCCGCTTCGACGATCCGGCGCTGGGCATCGACTGGCCCGTCGACCGGGGCGCGGCGATCCTCTCGGAGAAGGACCGCGCCTGGCCCGACCTCGCCGGCTTCGGCGGGGTGTGAGCGCCATGCGGGTTCTCGTCACCGGCGGCTGCGGCTTTATCGGATCGGCGCTGGTGCGGCGGCTCGTGGCCGACGGCGCCGAGGTGCTGAACGTCGACTGCCTGACCTATGCCGGCCTGCCGCAGAACGTCGCGAGCGTCGCGGACCGGCCGGGCTACCGCTTCCTGAAGGCCGATATCTGCGACAAGGCGGCGATGGCCGACGCCTTCGCGGACTTCCGGCCCGACGCGGTGATGCACCTGGCCGCCGAGAGCCATGTCGACCGCTCCATCGACGGGCCGGGGGCCTTCATCCGCACCAACGTCACGGGCACGGAAGTGCTGCTTGAATGCGCCCTGGACCACTGGCGCGGTCTGGACGAGGCGGCGCGGGCGGCCTTCCGGTTTCTGCACGTCTCCACCGACGAGGTCTATGGCGCGCTGCCGGGAGAGGGGCATTTCCGCGAGGGCGACCCGTACCGCCCGACCAGCCCCTATGCCGCCTCGAAGGCGGGCGCGGACCACCTGGTGCGGGCCTTTCACGCCACCTACCGGCTGCCGGTGCTGATCACCAATTGCGGCAACAATTACGGCCCCTTCCAGTTCCCCGAGAAGCTGGTCCCCGTGATCATCCTGAACGCGCTGGCCGGCGAGACGCTGCCGGTCTACGGCCGGGGCGAGAACGTGCGCGACTGGATTCACGTGGACGATCATGTCGCGGCGCTGCTTCGCGTCCTCGACGCCGGCCGGCCGGGCGAGACCTACCTGGTCGGCGCGCGGGGCGAGCGGCGCAACATCGACCTGGTGCGGGCGATCTGCGCCGTGCTGGACGAAACGCCCGAGGCGCGCCACCGCCCGCATGCCGACCTGATCCGCTTCGTCGGCGACCGGCCCGGCCACGATTTCCGCTACGCCATCGACCCGGCGAAGATCGAGCGCGAGCTGGGCTGGCGGCCGGCGCGCGCCTTCGAGGCCGGCATCGCGGCAACCGTCCGCTGGTACCTGGACAACCGCGACTGGATCGGCGCGGT